>JACSRR010000086.1 GCA_014879635.1 Ignavibacteriaceae bacterium
GTTTAATTCTATTAAATAGAGACATAATTTAAGAAATTTGTTTTAGATAAAAAAATCTACCCTTTTTTGAGAAATGATCACTGATTGTGCTGCTAAAACAACATTACAGGCTATTTAAATTTTTCCGGAAAAATCCAAATTAGCCAATCAATTGAAAACTCCTCTTTTTTTGTTAAATTACTCGGTCAAAAAATAATTTTTGGGATTTTATTTAAAAAAATACTGATTATATCACATAATGAAAGATTTACTAAATTTTAACAATAATGAGCCCGGCGGTGAGTTAGTAAAAGAGAAGAGAAAACGGGATAGATATCTACTGTTTGGATTTGCACTTCTACTTATTATTGTTCTAAACATTATACTTTATTACTTAACAACCTCTTAACGATGAGCAAAAGCAAAGTTTATATAGAAACATACGGCTGCCAAATGAATGTTGCCGATACTGAATTGGTAATGGGCATTTTAAATAATAACGGTTTTCAACTGAGTCAGGATATTCATGACGCAGATGTTATCCTTTTAAACACATGTTCTATCAGGGAAAATGCCGAACAACGAATTTACGGCAGGCTTGATAATCTCAAACCATTCAAAACAAAAAATCCCGATTTAGTTGTCGGTATCTTGGGTTGTATGGCAGAAAGATTAAGAACCAACCTTATCGAAGAGAAAAAATTGGTCGATGTTGTTGTTGGTCCCGATGAATATAAAAGGCTCCCCGAGTTTATTGATATGGCTTTCAGCGGCGGAAAAGGGATTGGAGTAAAACTTTCTCGCACCGAAACTTACGATGATATTATCCCCTATCGTGAAGACGGTCTGCAAGCTTGGATTTCCGTTATGCGTGGCTGTGATAAATTTTGCACTTTTTGCGTTGTTCCTTTTACGAGAGGAAGAGAACGGAGCCGCTCATTAGAATCTGTTAAGGCAGAAGTGGAACATCTTTCTGAAAGAGGTTTTCGCGAGGTAACTCTCTTAGGTCAAAATGTTAATTCTTACTCAGATAACGGCGCTGATTTCGCAGATTTATTGGCAGCCTGTGCAGAAGTTGACCCTTGGCTAAGAGTTCGTTTCACAACATCGCACCCGCAAGATTTGTCCGATAAATTGCTCTACACTATCGCCAAATACAATAACCTTTGTAACTACATACATCTGCCTGTTCAATCAGGTTCCGATAGAATTTTAAAGCTTATGAATCGTACTTACACTGTTGAGCACTATCTAAAAATTATTGAGTCGGCAAGAAAAATTATTCCCGGAGTAAGTTTCAGTACCGATATTATTTCCGGTTTCCCCTCAGAAACTTGGGAAGACCATTTAATGACTTTAGACTTAATGGAACAAGTGAAATACGACGGTGCTTATATGTTTAAATATTCTCCGCGCGAAGGTACAAAAGCCTATAGAATGGACGATGATGTTTCCGAAGAAGCCAAGACCAAACGCCTGCAAGAGATTATTGCACTTCAGCAACGGCACTCAACAGAAATTAATGAATCGCTAGCCGGAACCGAAGAAGTTGTTTTGATTGAAGGTTTTAGCCGTAAATCAGATAAGTTTTTTGCCGGTAGAACAGATTCTAACAAAGTTGTTATTATTCCCTTTGTAGATAATATTTCCGAGGGCGATTACGCTTTAGTAAAAATTAACAGGGCTACTTCTGCAACACTTTTCGGCGATTTTCTCAGCATCGTTCATAAAAGAGAGCAGCCTTTTCAATTAGCAAATTAATTTAGCGTCAATAATGAAACTGTTGATTTTTTTGTTTTTTGGTTTTAACTTACTCGCTCAAAACATGAGTTTGAATAGTTACCTAAACGCAATTAAATCGGGTAATTTAGAATTTGTTAAAAAAGGATTTGAAAGCTCCAAAGGCGATGATTCAAGATTAGATGAACATCTATTTCTTTCTGCAGTTCTTGACCCTAACGGACACTCTTCTGCTGCCTACCTTGAAAGACTATTAGATGAACGCCCCAATTCTCCTTATACCACAGCCGGTAAAGAACTCCTTGTAAAATATTATTACTCTCTCGGATACTATTCAAAAGCTTATTCGCTTACGGAAGAAGAAAAAACCGAAGTTACAACCCGTTATCAAAAACCTGCCGGTGAAGAATCTACTCAACCTAAAGAAGAAATTCCTGAGCCGAAGGAAGAAAAAACTGTTGTAACCGAATCAAATACAAAAAAAGAGGAAGTTGAAACTCCGGCAAAAGAAGAATCTGCAGGTACATATCATCTGCAAGTAATCTCTTACAATAAAAAATCGAAAGCAGATGATTTTGCCGAAAAACTAAAAAAAGAAAAGTATAATTCTTCTGTTATAAAGCGGGTTAATAAAGGGAAAACATACCATATTGTTATAATTAACGGCTATAAGTCACTAACCGATGCTCAAAAAGCTAAAGAGACAATTGATAAAAAATACAAAGTGGATTCCATTATTAAAAAGGATAAATGAGTGGAGTACTCCGGCTCGGTTTTTGTATTAGGAACATCTTCGGCTTTTGCCGAAAAAGACAGATTCTTTTCTTCATACCTAATCATCAGCGGAAATCAATCAATTTTGTTTGATTGCGGAGACGGAATTTCGACAGCTTTTGCTAAATATGATATAAACTCTGCTTCAATTGACGGTATTCTTATTTCACACCTTCACTCTGATCATTACTGCGGGCTCCCCTCCTTATTAACAAGAATGAAAATCGAAAACCGCAGCCAACTCCTAAAAATCTTTTGCTATGAAGAAGATATTTCCTATTTAAAAGGTTTTCTTTCCAATAGCTATATTTTTTTAGACCGACTTGGGTTTGATGTACATTTTGAAGGCTTTTACAACGGACATATCATTTCAGTTCAGCCGGGTTTTACAATTCTTCCTTTTGAAAATACCCACCTCGATAAATATAAAGATTACAACACCGGGGGTGAATATTCTCTAAATTCTTCCAGCTTTGTATTTGAGTTAAAGTCAAAGTTTATCTGTTTAAGCGGCGATATCGGTTCAATCAACGATCTCCAATTTTCTTCTCAATTTAAAGACTGCACAGTTATTTCTGAAATTAGCCATGTAAAAATTGATGAAATATTAGATTTTGTTACCAAAAATAAACTCGAAAATTGTTATCTTTCCCACTATGAAAACCGGGTTCGTGAAGCGGTTTCCGCGTCCGGTATTTTAGATAATTTTTCAAATGTTCGTTTCCTCTCTGAAGGGGAAGAAATAATTTTACGGTAGCAAGATGACGGTAGATCAACTTCAACAGAAATTCGGATTATTAGGAAATTCAAGGGAAATTAAAGACCTTGCGGATATTATTATCCAGGTTGCCGAAAGTGACATTTCAGTTCTTATTTACGGCGAAAGCGGCACCGGAAAAGAGTTGGTTGCCCAAGCTATTCACGGATGCAGTAAAAGAGCTTCACGCCCTTTAATTTCGGTAAACTGTGGCGCTATCCCTGAATCTTTGCTCGAAAGCGAACTTTTCGGTCACCATAAAGGCTCATTCACCGGTGCAGTTGAATCTCGCCGTGGCTATTTTGAACTCGCCGATAACGGTTCTCTCTTTTTAGACGAAATTGGCGAAATGCCTTTACTGACTCAGGTAAAACTGTTGAGAGTATTAGAAACCCGCGAGTTTATGCGTATCGGTGCCGAACGCTCCACTAAAGTTAATGTCAGAATTATTGCCGCAACAAATAAAAACCTTCAAAACGAGGTTGATGCAAGAAAATTTAGAGAAGACCTCTATTTCCGGTTAAAAGCCGTTACATTATGGCTTCCTCCACTTAGGAAACGAAAGGGAGATATACTTCTGCTTGCTAATAACTTTATTCGTAACTTTTGCGAATCAAACAACTACCCGCTTGTTACACTTGGATTTGATGCAGAAGAATTACTCGTTTCTTACGATTGGCCCGGCAATATTAGAGAATTAAAAAACACAATTGAATCTGCAGTTGCTTTAAACAGGGGCGAAATACTTACTGCAGCATCCTTCTCAAATTTGATACATACCGGTGGATATAATGTTAGCAGAAACCTGCCTGTAACTTTGGGTCGCTCATCAGAAGATATCGAAAAAGAGTTTTTGTACCGAGCCCTTGCCGAATTAAAAAAGGATATGCTTGAATTAAAAGAATTAATCGGCAATCTAAACCTAAAAGGGCAAATGAAAGATATCATTCAAATGGATGATAATAATGTTATGCCCCTTGATGAAGTTGAACGAATCTACATCAAAAAAGCATTAAAAAGAGCTAAAGGCAACAAACGAAAAGCAGCCCTCATTCTAAATATTTCGGAACGCACCCTTTACCGCAAAATTGACCAGTATAGTTTACATGAATTTTGAGAGAAAAGGAAAATTAACAGGATATCCTATAATTTCAATTTTGATCAAGATACCCTGAAAATAATTTAATATCGTTAAACGGCATTAAAAGCATCTACAAAATTTAATTGCAAATGTACATTCCTGCCCTGCTGTCAATTACTATTTTGGTATTTGAGTGGGGTCAGAATAAAATATTTCCCATTGATGTCCGTCAAGATCGGCAAAACAATCATAATACATCCAACCGTGGTCAGCACCCTCTTTGTAGCGAGTTGCTCCGTTTTCAAATGCCTTTTCCACAATAACATCAACTTGTTCTCTACTATCAACTTCTATAGCATTTAAGACTTGTGTAGTTGTTCCGTCAGAAATTGGACGGTTTGTAAAAGTTGAAAAGAACTCGTGAGTGATAAGCATTGAATAAATTAATCCTTCATTTAATACTAAACAAATTGCTTTTTCGTCAGAGTATTGTTCATTAAACGAAAACCCAAGTTTTGACCAGAAATCTCTTGTTTTAGCGAGATCTTTCACCGGTAGATTTACATAAATTGCTTTTACCTTCATAATTGTTGTTATCCTTTAAATTATTGAGGAAATGAAAACTTCTTACTTAATTTCAACTTTAAGAGGTGTAATCTTCAATTAAAGATAGTTTTAACAAACGAAACTAAAATAAGAAAGGTGAATTAATAAGTAAAATTAATGATTTTTATTCAGTAAAGGAAAAATTTAAGGATTAAATTGGCGTTAATTTTAAATTTCTTGTTCAAGGTTATTGAGGCTTAAAAAAAGGAATATGCCGGTAAGTCAGGAAAAAGTTACTCCTCACTTAAATTGGCTGTTTTAGAACATTCCATTTGCCTATAAATTGATGAGTTGTTTGATAATATTTAAATTTAATAATCACCTAAAAATTTTTTTCCATTCTTTTTCAAACTTTGTGCCAATATTTACTTCTGCTTTAAAACAAAAAAGCCCGCCATAGTGACGGACTTTTTATAATCATTAATTTCTAAAATTTAGAATCTGTATGATACATTAAAAATTAACCTGTCTGTTTTAATATCATGCAATACTCGTGAAACTCCGCTGCTGTAGTTATCCGAAAAGTCTTTGTAGAATCCGTGCACATAAGCTACATCAACCGATACAAAGTTATCAAACAGATACCCTAAACCTGCGGTAATGTACTTTTTGTGAAAATCGGAATTATCTGCTGCATAAGGAGATGATCTTTGAAAATATCCTGCACGAACTTTTAACTCAACTCCCGGAATTGTGTATTCAGCTCCAAAGTTGTAATCAAGAACAGCGCCTAAATCTTCTTGAATGATCTTGTTTAATCCTGCTACATAAGCACTACTTAAACCGTTCGCATTTTCAAATTTTACTTGCGAATAATCAATAAGTGATGCTTCGGCGGTGAAAATAATATCAACATAATTAACGGCAAAACCCATACCAAACTTAAAAGGAATTGAGATATCGTATTCTACCGGCGATATTTCGGTTCTCTCTAAAGTTACAGTAGTTCCGTCGTTCCAATCTGATCTTCCGCCAAAGAAAAACTTTTCTTTAATTCTGTAAGATTTCGGTAATTCAACCGTAAATCCGAGTCTGGCAAAATTACCAGCTTGGTAAAGCATACCTAATTTCATATCGAAACCTTCGATATCCCAATCAAGTACCGAATTATAGTAGAAAGTTTTGAAACCGTTAGTGAATGCATCTCCGGGCGATAAAAAAGTACCTGTGTAAATACCTCTTACATCATCTTCGTAATAATCTCTACTACCGCTAAAAGAGCCGCTAACAACCGAGAGAGTGGCGCCTACAAAAAAGTTTCTGCCTGCTTCAATTGCACCGCTGAATGCCCAATTATTAATTGAACCGGTTTGAAGTACTTTACCACTTTGTTGAAGTCTGCCGTTTATTGCAGTGTTGTAGTTTGTATCCGTAAGATATAGGTCATAGGGGATGTCGGTATCAATATTTAAATCTTGAATAAAGGAATTGCTTCCCGGATTGTAGCCGTCAAAATTATAAGTATAGTTGAAATCTTTTGAAGAATGATAACTAAATCCGAATACTAAACTTCCCCGTAAAGTCGGGAAGGGAAATATTAGACTCATGTTATCCGGTCTGATTGAGCTGTTCGAAAGATTTGTGTTATTTCCGAAAAATTGCGAAGAGTTCGAAAGATTGTAATAAGTTAAACCTCCGCTGAATTCAAACTGACGAATAAACCCAATACCGGCGGGGTTATAAAACATACCTGCAGCATCGTCACTGAGCGAAATATAACTATTGCCCATACCTAATGCTCTTGCACCGAAACCGTTTCCGGGTATGGCAAGCTTTACGGCGTCGTTAACGGTTTGCGAAAATCCGGTTAGCGAGAGAAAAAGAACTAATAAAAACACGGATTTTTTCATATTAACGGCGACCTCCTCCCTCTGAACTTCTACCGCCGTCTCTGTTTCTGGTTGAATCAGAGTTACCGCTTCTTGAAGTACTTGAGCCGGAACTTGTGCTTGTAGATGAACTACTGCTTGATGAGCTAGAAGAACTTGAAGATGAGCTTACTGTTCCGCTACGCGTGTTAGTATTTGAATTTTGATTATCTTTTGTTCTTGTATCATCAGAAGTATTACGGGTTTTTTCGTCGCCCTCTTTTGCGGGAGATTTCACATAACCGCCTGAACCGCCACCGCTGTAAGTAACTAAAGGTAATGACCAAGTTGAAGCAGAGTAGTAATCAGACCATCTTGCTCCCGTTGTTGATCTGTAAAATGTATATTCGGCTTCATTTTCCTGAGATTCTCTTGCCAATTCTTGATATTGTGCTTCATCGCTTACATACACAACCGTATAGCAACCGGGAATAACAAATAAATAAAAAGCTGCGAACAAAATTAAAATTGACTTTTTCATATTACCTACCTTGAACCTGACCTTGATGTTGAACCACTCGAACTCCTTGAAGAGCCGGACGATGAACTTGAACTGCTTGAGCCTGAACTTCTCGAAGATGAACCGCCTGAGGAACTACCTGAGCTGTATCCCGGTGAAGAACTACCTCTTGAAGGTGAAGAATAACTGCCCGAAGAGCTGCTTCTTCCGCTCGAAGACCCTGAAGAACCTGATGAGCGGTTGTTGTCATAAGTTGGAGCTTTTTTCTCAGTTCCGCCTGAACGGGTTGAACTGCCTCTGTTAGTATTGCCTGAACTTGACGAGCCACGATTGTCATTACTTTTAACCTCTGTTTTTCTTCCCGTTGAGCCCGAATTACTCGAACCACGGTTTTCATTACTTCTTACTTCAGTACTACGACCGGAATTATTACCTGATGTACTACCTCTCTCGTTGCTTCTAACTTCTGTATTTCTTCCGGTTTTTCCGGTATTGTCATTTGAAGTTGTACCACGGGTTGTTGAAGTACGGGTTTCACCTGAGCGAACTCCTGAATTATCTCTTCCGGAGTTGGTAGTACCACGATTATCAATTCTATTGTTTTCGGGTCTATCCCAGTTATTCGAATTTCTTTTTGTTCCGGCTCCGGAATTATCTACATCGGCAACTTTCTCTTCAATAGTGCCTGTTCTACCTATTTTGGTATCGTCTTCTCTGTCCCAAGAATTTCTACGGGTTCTAACGGAGTTATCTTCGGCATCATTTCTTGCAGTTTCAACTGTACCTCTGCGAGTTGTAACATCGCCCGTACCTGTTCTACCGGGGTCAGAATCTCTTCCGCCTCTTTCAACACTGCCTCTGCGGGTGTTTGCTACATCGTCAGTAACAATTCCCGGAGTGCGAGCCAAGCCTCTTTCACCGTAAGTGCCTCTGCCGCCGTCTCTTGTTCTTACAACACTAGTTTCATTAGAGCGCGTTTTGTATTGTCCAAAACCGTAATTGTTGTAATTACCGTAGCCATATCCGTGGTTCCAATTGTACCAATCATAATATCTCCAACTCCACCAACCGGCATAAACGGGATAATAAACCGGCGGACACCACCAATAACTGTGGTACCAGTCATAAAATGGATCCCAGCCGTACCAATAAGCGGGGCGGTAACCTACATACACATTTACACTACCCGGAGTATAATATCTGAAATATCTTCTGTATTCGGGGAACACATCAATTTCTACATAAGTTTCCGTTTCGTAATAAGATGAAGAGGGGTCTGAACTTTCATACGAAGAATCGTAATTTTCTTCTGAATCAGGCACTTCACTTTTGTAAACTACTTCGTATCTTTTTTCGACCGGTTTTTCAACTGCCACCTGCGTATAACAGCCGGAAAGTGAAAACCCGAGAACAAAAAGGGGCAATATGTATAATAACTTTTTCATGACTTTTCCATTTAGTTTTTTAAGTAGTATAGCAAAAACTATGCCATATAAATCTGTTCTATTTAACTACATTTAAGCAGATTCTGTTCTTAATATTGTACAATTATTAATACAAATGTACAATATTGTGTACACAACTTAGATGTAATTAGAATTGTACAATAACTTTAA
>JACSRR010000222.1 GCA_014879635.1 Ignavibacteriaceae bacterium
ATCATTACCAAAATATTTTCTTAAATTTTAAACATATTTTTTTATACTTATTGATTAAAATGAAAACTAAGCTGTTAATACTAATCTTATCCGTTTTTTTAACGAACCTCCCTGCGCAAAATAGCAATTATACTATCTTGATTTCTTTCGACGGTTTTAGATGGGATTATATGGATAGGGGTATTACTCCTAATCTTAATAAAATTGAAAAAAACGGTGTAAGAGCCTCCTCTTTAATTCCGGTTTACCCCTCTAAAACATTTCCAAATCACTATTCTATTATTACGGGAATGTACCCCGAAAATCACGGTATTATCGGAAATACCATGTATGACCCCGTTTATGATGAAACCTACAAAATTAGCGACAATAACGCCGTTACTAATCCGAGATGGTACAAAGCCGAAGCTTTTTGGGAAACTGCCAAAAATTTCGGAATTAAAACCGCAAGCTACTTCTGGCCCGGTTCAGAATTAACTTTAGATTACAGACGACCCGATTATTTTGAAAAATATGACCACCACAGGCCCTATCTAACCAGAATTGACGGAGTTATCAGTTGGTTGAGCATGCCCTATAACGAGCGACCCAAGTTTATTACGCTGTATTTTGACGCTACCGACTCTTACGGCCACAGGTTTGGTCCCACAGGACTCGAAATTGATTCGGCCATTACCTATCTTGATGATATTACCGGTGTTTTGCTTGAAAAAATAAAATTAGCCGGTTTAAGTGACAGTGTAAATTTAATTTTTGTATCCGATCACGGTATGACGGCTGTTGACCGTTCAAAAGTTATTAATATAGACTCCGTTTTATCCGGGTTCGACTATCAAGTTTATATTACCGGATCAGTAATGCTCATTAAACCGGGCATCAATTCCGAAGATAAAATTATAGAACATCTCAGAAAAAATCAACGGCACTTCAAAACATACAGGAAAAGTGAAGTACCTGATTTTTATAGATTTTCTAAAAACACGCAAATTCCGGAAATTGTGCTTGTATCAGCACTCGGTTGGGAATTGACAAACGATGAAAATTACGAGGGATTTTTAAGGTGGAATTCAAAAGGAAATCACGGCTACGAGAAAGATATGTTAGATATGCACGGCTTTTTCTTGGCAATGGGTCCTGATTTCAGAAAATCATATAAAACCGGTTCACTCAGAAATATTGATATTTACCCATTGTTGTGTGAAATTTTTGGTATTCCGGTTAGGTCAGGAGTTGACGGAGATTTAGAAAGGATACAGTTTATACTAAGTAAATATGAAAATAGATATTTCAAAACAACCGCAGAATAATATTTACGGAACCTAACCCTGAATACAAACTAACTTCAGAATCCCCGTCAATATGTCCGGTTCAGATTTACTTTAATCTAAAGAGCGGGCGACGGGATTTGAACCCGCAACATCCAGCTTGGGAAGCTGACACTCTACCGTTGAGTTACGCCCGCACATAAGCACTTTATACCGTAAATGCTTGTTTTACTATTAATTGTTGTTGCTGCATCGCTAATTTACCGGAGCCAACTGCAGGTGAAGCGCTTGCAGGTCTGCCAATATATTTAATTTTCTGACCGTTTGAAAAATCTTCTGTTATTCTTGGGAGTAAGAAATTCCACGCTCCCATATTTTTTGGTTCCTCTTGAACCCATAAAATATTGTTCACATGTTTGTAATCTTCCAGAATCGATTTAACTTGCTCTGAGCTGTAAGGGTAGAACTGTTCAACTCTCACAATAGCAGAATCGGTTATGTTGTTAGCAGCACGGTACTTAATCAAATCGTAATAAATTTTACCAGTTGTAAATATTACTCTGTTAACTTTTTTCTTGTCTGTAATTGTGTCGTCGTCAATTATTTCTCTGAAATGTCCTTCAGTAAATGCTGAAACCGGTGATTTAGCTTCGGGCAGTCTTAATAAACTCTTCGGAGTCATAATCACCAACGGTCTTAATACTTCTTTTTTAGTTTGACGCCTCAACAAATGGAAAATTTGAGCAGGTTCAGTAGGATAACAAACTTCCATACTTTCTTGGGCACACAGAATCAAAAATCTTTCAAGCCTTGCACTTGAGTGCTCCGGTCCTTGACCTTCATATCCGTGAGGTAACATCAAAACTAAATTGTTAGGAGTATCCCATTTTTCTTTAGAACAAACAATAAAATTATCGATGATAATTTGAGCACCGTTTGCAAAATCGCCAAATTGAGCTTCCCAAATAACTAAACTAAGCGGGTCAGCTAAACTGTAGCCGTATTCAAAACCCATTACGGCAGCTTCAGAAAGTAAACTATCTAATGCTTCAACTCTTGCTTGACCTGTGTACATGTGATTAATCGGGAAATATTCGAAACCGGTGTTAACATCGGTAAAAGCAAGGTGCCTTTGACTGAAAGTACCTCTTACACAATCTTGACCGCTCAAACGGGTTGGCGTTCCTTCTTTTGCTAAAGAAGCGAAGGCAAGAAATTCACCGGTTGCCCAATCTGCTTTCCCGTCCGGTTCGTTCGCAAATTTAACCCTTGCATCCAAAAATCTTTGCAATTTTGGGTGTATCGCAAATCCTTCGGGAAGATTAGAGCCTCTACTAATTAAATCTTTAAGCTCTTCTTCCGTAATCTTAGTTTCTAACTTTCTTCTCTGAGTGCGTATTTTATCGGTGGTAAACTCAAACGGAATTTCAATTTTAAATTCGAATTTTCTTTTACTTACCGCATCTAATGCCGCATTTAATTTTGCGTCGTAATCAGCTTTCATTTTATCAATTTCAGCGGGAGTAACCACACCTTCTGAAGTTAGTTTATCACCGTAAATTTTAACAACAGAGGGATGAGCTTTAATTTTATTGTACAAAATTGGTTGAGTGAAAGCCGGCTCGTCAGCTTCGTTATGCCCGTGCCTTCTGTACCCTACAATATCTAAAACTACATCTTTTTTGAATTTTTGCCTGTAATCAAAAGCCAATTTCATTACCCATAAAGCAGCTTCGGGCTCATCGCCGTTCACATGGAAAATAGGCGCTTGTACCATTTTAGCCACATCTGACGCATAAACTGATGACCTTGCCTCTTCGGGTGTAGTTGTAAAACCAATTTGATTGTTTGTAATTATATGTATTGTACCGCCGGTTCTGTAACCTGCTAATTGAGAGAGGTTCAAAGTTTCGGCAACAATACCCTGCCCTGCAAATGCAGAATCACCGTGAAGTAATAAAGGAAGTATCTTACTTCTTTCGGCATCGGCTAATCTGGTTTGTTTTGCTCTCGTAATACCTTCAACAACAGGGTTCACCCATTCAAGGTGTGAGGGGTTACATGATATCGAAATTCCTATTTCTTTACGGTGTCTTGTTTTTATTTTGCCGTAAGCGCCGAGATGATATTTAACATCACCTGAGCCAGCAAAAGAATTTGGGTCAATTAAATCTTCAAACTCTGAAAAGATTGAATCATAAGATTTACCGATAATGTTTGTGAGTATGTTCAATCTGCCTCTGTGCGCCATACCCAAAACAATTTCTTGAACTCCGTTATCGGCGGCAATAGTCAACAAATAATCTAAAGCCGGGATTGTGGTTTCTAAACCTTCAAGCGAAAATCTTTTATGCCCGACAAACTTTGTGTGAATAAAATGTTCAAAACCTTCGGCTTCAATCAACTTTTGTAAAATAGCTTTTTTCTGGAATGAATCGTAGTTAGGTCTATTTTCGAAAGGTTCCATTCTATTTTGGAGCCAAACTTTCTCATCGGTTGATTGAATGTGCATATATTCAACGCCAATGTGGTCACAGTAAGTTTTTTGTAATTTGTCTAAAATTTGGCGAAGAGTTGCAGTTCTAAATCCGCCGAAATCATGAGTAACAAAATAGCGGTCTAAATCCCAGATGGTTAAGCCGTAAAAAGCGGGATCTAACTCTGCATGATAAGTTTTTTCTGCATCAAGCGGGTCAATGGTAGCCATCAAATGCCCTCTAACGCGGAACATATTTATCATTTGACGGGCTCTACCCTGTTTAGCAATCTCATCCATGTTTTGGATAGTGCCTTCCGAGCCTTTAGCTTGAATATCTGTTTCCCATTTATATGGTTTTAGCGGAACCCCTAAATCTTCAAATATTTCGTCGTAAAAAGAAGCTGCACCTGTTAGTAACTCATGAATTTTAGATAAAAATTGACCTGATTCTGCACCCTGTATTATTCTATGGTCATAAGTACTTGTAATACCCATTATTTTACTTATTCCCAAATTAGAAATAGTTTCGGGTGACATTGCCTGATACTCTGCAGGATATTGAATTGCGCCGGTTGCAATTATTGTACCCTGCCCAATCATTAAGCGTGGTACCGATGCTATTGTGCCTATTGTTCCCGGATTAGTTAAGGTTATGGTTGTTCCTTGAAATTCGACGGGGTCAATTGCCCCTGTTCTACTTCTCTTTACTAAATCTTCGTATTTATCTACAAATTCGGCAAAATTTAACGAACCGGCATTTTTAATATTAGGAACTAAGAGCGATCTGCTACCGTCTTTTCTCTCTAAATCAATTGCTAAACCAAGATTAATTTCCCCTCTTTTAACAATAAACGGTTTCCCGTTAACTTCAGAATACGAGTTGTTCATTGATTGAATTATTTTTGCAGCCTGAACAATAGCGTACCCTATAAAATGAGTGAACGAAATCTTTTTCCCTTTTATTTTTGCATGATATGAGTTAATAAGCGAACGGTTTTCTTCGAGTAATTTAACGGGAATATTTCTGAATGAAGTAGCAGTAGGTATAGATAAACTGCTTTCCATATTTTCGAGAATTCTGGCAGAACTTCCGGCAATAACCTTTGGCTCGTCAGACTGTAAAGGTTGAGGGTATTTAATTTGTTTGGAACTAACTTGAACAATTTTTTCTTCCGGTTTTGAAGCTTTTTCGGTAGATTCAAAAAAGGTTTCTTTTTTACCTGGTTGAACCCCCTCACCGTTGAAAAATTGTTTCCATTGTTCCGGAACTGATTCGGGATTCTCTTTGTATTCACTATAAAGGTAATCTACAAACCAGCTGTTAGAACCGAATAAATCGGGATTTTCATTATTTTTTTTGTTTGATCCGTTGTCGCTCATATTTTCCGGGAATAATTTATGATTTAAATTTGTAGGAAATTACTAAAGAATTACTTAACTCGAAAAATAACTAAAATTTTGGTGTTATCAAATGATTAATTCCTCTTCAGAATCAATTGCTAAATTTAGAAAAAATTACGGCAAATTTCAATTAGATGAGTCACAAGTAAAAGCAAATCCGGTTGAACAATTTGACCTCTGGTTTATAGAATCTATTAAAGCCGGAATAGAAGAACCTAACGCTATGTTCTTAGCTACTTGCGGTAAAAATATGCAACCCTCCGGTAGAATTGTTCTCCTCAAAGACTATTCTGAAAATGGTTTCGATTTCCATACTAATTACAACAGCCGTAAAGGAAACGAAATTAAAGAGAACCCGTTAGTTTCGGCTACTTTTTTCTGGGGTCCGCTTGAAAGACAGATCAGAATTGAAGGGGAAATTGAAGTGTTAGATAGAAATTATTCGGAACTATATTTCAAAACAAGACCATTTGACTCAAGAATAGGTGCTTGGGCTTCTGAACAGAGTAAAGTTATCCCCTCGCGTGAATTTCTTCTCAATAGATTTGAGGAGTTTTCCAAAAAATTTAAAGATGATGTACCGGTTCCCGAACACTGGGGCGGATTAAGAATTGTCCCCTCTAAAATCGAATTTTGGCAGGGAGGCGAAAACCGCTTACACGATAGAATACTCTACACAAAAAATCCGGATAATAAATGGGAAATTTCGAGATTAAGTCCTTAGTGATCTAATCAACCCTCTTTAACGGTAAATTTGAGTTTCCTTTTTCGAAAGCGGTCTAAAACTACCGATCTGGCAATAATCGTCAAAATTATTATCACTCCGCCTAAAATTGCCCAAGCCGATGGTCTTTCTCCGTATCCGATAAGCACCCAAACAGGATTAAGTACGGGTTCTATCATTCCTATCAACGATGCCTCAACAGCCTCAACTCTTGTAATACCATAAGTAAAAATAGCATAAGCTATACCAATCTGAAAAATTCCCAAAAATCCGACCATCAAGAGATCGTTTGTGCTTACAGTAATTGGTGTAAAAACCGAATATGAACAAATTAATGCTACTAAGATATTGCCCATAAAAATTGCTGACGGTTGGTGCTCCCTCTTTGTTTTACGCAATGAAAGAAATAAACCCGCCAAACAAATTCCCGAAACTAAGGCAAAAAGATTGCCGTCCAATTGACCGGGTTGAAGCTCACCGACAAAAAACAGGGTCATTCCCGCAAAACAGAGTATAATTGCTACTAAATTTATTCTCTCAAACTTGGTTTTAAGCAGCAAAGGCTCTAATATTAAAACATAAACGGGTGCAGTGTATTGCAAAAAAATGGCGTTTGCCGATGTAGTCAATTTTGTTGCAACCACAAAAAATATTAAAACACCCGAATAAAATATTGCAGAAATAATTGCAAACTTGTCAAATTTTAGTACTTTTTCCCTGTAAATAACAACAAATACTCCGGCTGCAAAGATTGACCGGAAAAATGAAAGCTGAATAGAGTTTAATTCAATCAGTTTTATAAAAACTCCTCCGCTACTCCATAAAATTGCTGCAACTACTACGGCAATTATACCTTTAGCGTGAGGCGATAATACACTAAATTGCTCTTTCATTCTTTTTATAATTCTCAGTTATTATTAGAATTTAACTTGCAAATATATGAAAACTTCCGGTTATAAATTTTTTGACCATACAGCCGATATTGCAATCCATATTTGGGCTGAAAATTTCGAAAATTTGTTTTCGATTGCCGGGAAAGGAGTGATTAAAGCAATTTTTACTAACTTCAGAAAAAAATCTGGAATTCTTAAAACAGTTAAGTTGTCCTCCTTTTCACAAGAAACTTTGTTAACCGGTTTCTTGAGCGAAATAAACTATCTTGCCGTTAATAATCAGCTCGTTTTTGTTCAAATAACCAATATTAAAATTCTTAATGATGCTGATGATTTAAGTCTAATTGCAGATTGTATTTTTTATGATAATAAAGAATTAAAGTTTTACCCTCAAAAAGAGGTTAAAGCTATTACTCTATCCAATTTTGAAATAATTTATACCAATAATAAATGCGAGTGCAGAATAATTTTTGATATTTGAGGTGCAAATGAAAGGATTAACTAAAATTACTGATTACCTGTGGGAAATTCCAAAAACGGGCGATATGCGTGTACCGGGTAGAATATATATTACTGCAGAAATGCTCGCTAATCAGTACGATAACAATGAGGCGTTTAAGCAGGTGGCAAATGTAGCCCATTTACCGGGTATTCAAAAATATAGTATCGCAATGCCCGATATTCATTGGGGATACGGTTTTCCTATCGGCGGAGTTGCTGCTACCGACCTCTCTCACGGCGTAATCTCTCCCGGCGGTGTTGGATATGATATTAACTGCGGCGTAAGATTAGCGGCTACTAATTTAACTATTGCGGATGTTTCTCCAAAAATCAACGAACTTGTGAACAAACTATTCTCTACAATCCCAACAGGTGTAGGTTCTGCCGGAGCAATTAAAAAAATTGATAAAATACAATTAAACAGGGCAATTCTTCAAGGTTCTGCATGGTCTATCGAAATGGGTTTTGGTACCGGTGATGATTTATTATTCACCGAAGAAGGTGGAAAACTACAGGGTGCTTCAATTGAATCTTTGAGCGAAAGGGTTTACGAAAGAGCCATAAATCAAATAGGCACTCTCGGTTCGGGAAATCATTTTCTCGAAGTTGATGTGGTTGACGAAATTTTTGATGAAAAAACTGCCGCAGCTTTCGGTTTGTTTAAAGGTCAAATAGTGATTTTAATTCATACCGGTTCAAGAGCTTTCGGATATCAAGTTTGCGACGATTATATAAAAATTCATCTCGAAAAATCGATGAAATCAGGTATTAAACTCCCCGATAAACAGTTAGCTTGTGCCCCAATTAACTCACCCGAAGGGGAAGATTATTTAACTTCAATGAATGCCGCTGCCAATTTTGCTTGGAATAACAGGCAGGTAATTATGCACCTTTCAAAGCAGGCTTTATTGGATATCTTTAAAATACCTGAATCCTCACTCGGCTTTAGATTAGTTTACGATGTTTGCCACAATATAGCAAAAATTGAGGAACACAAAATCGGTAAAACTATCAAAAAAGTTTGTGTTCACAGAAAAGGAGCCACGAGAGCATTCCCGAAAAACAATCCTCATATTCCGAAAGCGTATATGGATGTCGGGCAGCCTGTTTTAATTCCGGGTGATATGGGGAGATATTCTTATGTGTGTGTAGGTTCCGAAAAAGCTATGAATGAAACATTCGGGAGCTCTTGTCACGGTGCCGGAAGGATACTATCACGAACAAGGGCGCTTAAAGAAGGTAAAGGCAGAAATTTAATTGATGAACTCAGAAAAAACGGAATAATAGTAAAAGCAAAAGGAACTGCTACGGTTGCTGAGGAAATGTCGTCAGCATATAAAGATGTAGCAGATGTTGTAGATGTAATGCACTCTGCAGGAATAACACCCCGTGTGGCAAAATTAAAACCTATCGGAGTAATAAAGGGCTGAACCACCTTACTGTATTAATTGGGGGATGTGGGAGAACCTGCACTAATGCAAATTTCTAATTAAAGAATACCCTGTTAAAATGATTAACTTGATAGAGTACCATACTCCGCCGGGATCTAAAACTCACTTTACAATTTGACAAACTTAATATTTCAATAATAAATTGTC
>JACSRR010000280.1 GCA_014879635.1 Ignavibacteriaceae bacterium
CCGAATAAGGTTAAATATCAGTTTTTAATAGAGTTAAAGTACTTAAAAAAGAGCGAGTCAAAAAAACTACCCAAAACAATGGAAATAGCCAAAGAACAAGTAAACCGTTATCTACAAAAGACCGAAATAAGTGAATTAGAAAGTTTAAAGGCTTATGCTGTTGTATTTGTTGGCAAGAAGGCGCATTTAAGTTTAGTGGAATAAAGCGATCCCGACAGGGTCGGGAGCAGTGAAGGGGGCGAAACGGAAAAAAGTTCTGGGTTCGATCCCGACCCGGTCGGGAGCGGGAGTTCGGGGTTAAAAGGAAAAATTAGCGGGTAGTTCGCTGTGCTTGCAGTGGATAGTGGGTAGAAAATTCAATTTCTGACGCCGGAGGTGTCAAATATTTGTTGTAAATGTGTCAAACGGCTATATTCGACCCCGGAGGCGGTCGCATGTTAATTTTTCCAAATTGATATGAATCTTACAAGTAATTTCCTATCCGGTCAGTATCGTCGGTAGAAACAAAGAACTACGCACTAAGCACAAAGAACCCTTCTTTCTCTGCGTTTAATTTATCTTTTACCACCAAAAAATCCAATAAGCCCTAAAACACCATACAACTTTCAGTAAAGCACTTTTCATTTTAACTTACGGTTAAAAATCGGTAAATTAGGTATCGATATAAAGGAAAATTATGACAAGTGAAGAAATCATCAAAAAAGTCCCAAAAGTGCTCTTACATGACCACTTAGACGGAAGTTTACGCCCTTCAACTATTATTGAACTTGCGGATAAATATAATTACACTAAATTACCTTCAACAAATCCTGAAGAATTAGCCTCATGGTTTTTCCGTGGTGCCAACAAAGGCAATTTAGTAGAATATTTACAAGGCTTTGAACATACATGCGCTATTATGCAAACCAAAGAAGCTTTAAAGAGAGTAGCATTTGAAAATTTGGAAGATTGTAAAAAAGACGGAATTTGCTATATAGAAATCCGGTTCGCTCCCGTATTTCACACTTTGAATGGATTATATCCCGAAGATGTGGTTGCTGCTGTTCTTGAAGGTCTTGAAGAGGGGCGTGAAGAGTTTAAAGTTGATTTCGGTTTAATTCTCTGCGGTATGAGAAATATGAAAGGTACCGAAGAAATTGCAGAATTAGCCGTCAATTTTAGAAAAAAAGGAGTTGTTGGTTTCGATCTTGCAGGTGAGGAAGGCGGTTATCCACCTAAAAAACATATCGAAGCATTTGATTTTATTAAAAGAGCTAATTTTAATATAACAATTCACGCAGGCGAGGCTTTCGGCAAAGAATCTATTTGGCAAGCTCTTCAATGGTGCGGAGCACATAGAATTGGACATGGCACCCGTTTGATTGAAGATATGACTATTATTGACGAAGAAACTTCTAAAGCTAAAATGGGTGAACTTGCTCAATTTATTTTGGATAAAAGAATTCCTATTGAAATCTGCTTGCTAAGTAATGTTCACACTGGTGCCGTTGCCTCTTTAGAAGAACATCCTCTCGGTATATTCTATCGTAATGGCTTTAGAGTAACCTTAAATACCGATAACCGGTTAATGAGTAATACTTCTATGACTAAAGAGTTTGTTACCGCTTCTAAAATTTTTAATCTCAATATTAACGATATCGAGAAAATTACTATTAATTCAATGAAATCTGCCTTCCGTTCTTTTGATGACAGATTAAAAATAATTTATGATGTTATTAAGCCAGGTTTTTCAGAAATGAAAGACCAAATGTTAAAGTTAACCTAATTTCCGGGAATACATGAAAACTAAATCAAAACCTCTTTCTACTAAATCAAAACCTCTTTCTACTAAGCCGTTATTTAAAAATTACGACTTTTCATTCGACAAAAATGACAAAAAGATAATTACTACTTTTTGCAAACAAGTTGTTTCGCAAACTACGGGCAAATCTGACCTTGCCCCAATGAACCGGATTTTTCAGGGTATTCTTGATAAATTATCAAGCGGTGCAGACCCCATAAAACTAACAAAGGAAGAAAAATCTCGTCTTGCTGAGCAGATTAAAAGTAACTTAATTCACATCCAGAAAGAATCTACCAAGGTTTGGTTCTTCAAAAAATGGCTTTATAAATCACTTATTAATCAATATAAAAGAATTTTATCTCAACATTTTGAGGATTAATGATGAGTAAATCAAGAATAGTTAGAGCACCGAGAGGCAATAAACTCAATTGTAAAGGTTGGGTACAAGAAGCTGCTTTAAGAATGCTGATGAATAATCTTGACCCGGAAGTTGCCGAAAATCCTGCTGAACTTGTTGTATATGGCGGTATTGGCAAAGCTGCCAGAAATTGGGAATCTTTTGATGCTATTGTTGATTCTTTAATAAATTTAGAGAATGATGAAACTCTTCTCGTTCAATCCGGTAAACCCGTCGCAATATTTAAATCTCACCCCGATGCACCGCGCGTTTTAATCTCAAACTCTATGTTGGTTCCCAGATGGGGCACTTGGGATGAGTTCAGAAGATTGGACGCTCTCGGTTTAACCATGTACGGACAAATGACCGCCGGCTCCTGGATCTACATAGGTACTCAAGGTATCTTACAAGGTACTTACGAAACTTTTGCCGAATGCGGTAGAAAACATTTTAATTCCGATTTGTCCGGTAAATTTTTGTTAACCGCAGGACTCGGTGGAATGGGCGGAGCTCAACCTTTGGCAGCTACAATGAACGGTGCAGCTTTTCTCGGTATTGATGTTGACCCTGAAAGAATTAAAAAAAGATTAGAAACCGGTTATATTGATTATATGACTTCAGATATTGATGAGGCATTGAAACTTGTTTATAATGCCCAAGAAGAAAAAAGAGGTTATTCTGTTGGCTTAATTGGTAATGCCGGCGATATTTTACCTATTCTTTTGGAAAGAAATATTTTACCGGATATAGTTACCGACCAAACCTCGGCTCACGATACTTTGAACGGTTATGTTCCTATGGGTATGAGCCTTGAAGATGCTGTTAAACTTAGAAGCGCAAACCCGGCTGCTTACATTAAAGCTGCGCAAGAAACTATTTCGGTTCATCTTAAAGCAATGCTTGAATTTAAGAAAAGGGGCTCAATCGTTTTTGATTACGGAAATAACATTAGAGGTGAAGCTCTTAAAAATGGTGTCGAAAATGCTTTTGATATTCCCGGATTTGTACCCGAATATATTCGTCCGCTCTTTTGCGATGGCAATGGTCCTTTCCGTTGGGCAGTTCTTTCGGGCGATCCTAAAGATCTTTTCGAAACCGATAAAGCTGTGCTTGAAGCTTTTCCGGAAAATAAATCTCTCGCTAATTGGATTAAGTTGGCTCAAGAAAAAGTTCATTTTCAGGGACTGCCTTCCCGGATTTGTTGGTTGCAGTACGGCGATAGAGCCAAAATGGGCTTAATTTTTAACGAATTAGTAAGAACCGGTAGGGTTTCGGCTCCAATAGTTATTGGGCGTGACCATCTTGACTGCGGCTCGGTTGCTTCACCTTATAGAGAAACCGAAGCAATGCAAGACGGTAGTGACGCTATTGCAGACTGGCCAATATTAAATGCTTTAATAAATGCCGTTAACGGTGCCTCATGGGTATCGGTTCATCACGGCGGTGGCGTTGGTATCGGTAATTCTATTCATGCCGGAATGGTTATTGTTGCCGACGGTTCAGTTGAAGCAGATAAAAGACTTCAACGCGTTCTTACCTCCGATCCCGGTATGGGTGTTGTTAGACATGCAGATGCCGGTTATCAGAGAGCTATTAATAATGCAAAAGAAAAATCAGTAAAAATTCCTATGCTTAAATAAAACGGAGTAATCTATGAAACTTAAAGTGTTAATTGCTGACGCTTTCCCCGAAAAATATCTTAAAATTATGTCAGACCTTGGTCTTGAAGTTGTTTATCAACCTAAAGCAGGTGAAAATGACCTCCCCGAACTTGCTAAAAATGTCGATATTCTTGTTGTTAGATCAACTAAAGTTTCTGAGCCTGCTATTATGGCGAGCGAAAACTTAAATTTGATTATTCGCGCCGGTGCAGGTGTAAATAATATCAATATTTCGGCTGCAAATAAAAAGGGTATCTATGTTGCCAATTGCCCGGGTAAAAATTCTATTGCAGTTGCTGAGTTAGCAATGGGATTAATCCTCTCATTAGATAGAAAAATTCCTGATAATGTTAGTGACTTCAAAAACGGCGTTTGGAACAAAGGTAAGTATTCTAAAGCCGAAGGCGTTTACGGTAAAAATCTAGGAATTATCGGTTTCGGTAATATCGGAAAAGAAGTTGCTCAAAGAGCTCTTGCTTTCGGAATGAATGTTTATGCCAAAGATATTTCCAGAATTGAAGGTGTAAATGTTAAGGATTTTTCGGAAATGGATCAAATTCTACCGATTTTGGATATAATCTCTATCCACTTACCATTATCAGACCAAACTCGCGGCTTATTTAACAAACAAATGTTCGAGTATGTTAAGCCGGGTGCTTTGTTAGTCAACACTTCAAGAGCAGAAGTTATTGACGAAGATGCATTGCTTGAAGCTATTGAGAAAAAGGGTATCCGTGTTGCAATTGATGTATTTAAAGGTGAACCCGAAGGTAAAGACGGTTCAGTTTCTTCGAAACTTCAGTCAAACCCAAATGTTTATGTTACTCATCATATCGGTGCTTCTACTGAACAAGCTCAAGATGCCGTTGCCGAAGAAACCGTAAATATTATCAGAGGTTATGTTCAAAGCGGCGTAATTGCTCACTGGGTTAACAAACTCACTGAACAAATTACAGAATATCAACTCGTTGTTAAACACTTTGATAGACCGGGTGTTCTTGCAGCTATTTTTAATGTCATCAAAAAAGAAGATATTAATGTAGAAGAAGTTGAAAATATGATTTTTGCGGGTGGAGTTGTTGCTCAATGTACTATTAAACTCAAAAAAGCACTCTCACCGGGATTGTTGGAAGAGATCAGAAAATTAGAAAATGTGATGACTATCTCGCACACCACATTATGATTTTCCGGATTTAGTGAAATCTTAAGGCTGCTTAACCGCAGCCTTTTTTATTTAAGCCGGCTTGATTATTTGTTGCTCTATAAATAGTTGACAGTAAAAGTCTGCCATAAATCAACTATCAATTTTTATCGTAGTGGGTAAAGTTGTATTAAGCGAGTAAATATAATTTGCAGTGTAGCAGGTAATTTAATGGTTGAAGCATGAATAAAAGCCGGTAAGTGATTTTTCTTAACTTGAAGGTATTATGTAAAATCAGTGTAGCATTTTGGTATTTAAAACAAAAAAGGGCTGAAAACCAGCCCTTTTTAACAACCAAATTATTTTAGTTTACCGATAATACCGGTATTTTCTCTCCTTTAAATACTGCCCTTTCAATCTTAGCGGTTGTAACACCTGCATTAAGATCTTCGATTTCTCTAAACGCAGCTTTTGAGAGATCAATTTCGAAATATGTAGATACGGGTCCTCTATCTGTCACTCTAACCACAACAGATTTTCCGTTATTTAAGTTGGTTACTCTTAAAACTGTGCCGAACGGCAATGCTCTGTGTGCACATGTGAAGTCTTCTTGGTCATAAATTTCACCGCTTGAAGTGAAGTTTCCGTGAAAACCGGGTCCGTACCATGTTACTCTTCCTGATTTTTCTTCGATGAACTCAATCGATGCCTCTGATTCGTTTACGAATTCAAAAGTTCCGTTTGCAATTTCATCTTCAAAAGAGGAGTCTTTATTTACTTTATTGGTTTCAATATTGAAACCGGCTAAAACTAAGAGCAAAGCAAATAAGAACAACTTATTTATTGCGCTCAATTTTACCTCATATTTAGTGATTGAATTTGAATTTTTAACTTGTTCTATTTTGAACATCCAAATTTACCTCACTTTTTTACGAAATAATAGAAAAAAATCACATTTTTAGTTGCAACTACTTGACATTGTAGATATCGAACAAATCAGTTTTTTAGTCGGTTATTTCTGAGACTTCTAATTTGTGATTTATATCATACACCTTTTTGCTAATTATCTACTTAAACGGCTAATTTTAAGGATTTATGCACTTTGGTCTTCTATTTTTCATTTTTGGGATTTTCGGTTTAAGCCACTAATATTTATTCGTCCTCAAAATTGAATTTCAGGAATTTGACCCGGTTCAAAGGCAATTTTTTCTGTTTTGTGCTATTTACCGTTTAATCATTTTTTGTAGTTTAATTCTGAATCAAATTAAACTGCTAAAGCGTAATTTTTAAGAAAGGCTTTTTGAACAAGCAAGGTAAAGTTTTTAAGTAAAATTAGAATTGTGGGTAAAAATAAAAAACCCGGCGTTACAACCGGGTTTCAAATTCAATAAAATTGGATTAATCTATTGATTAACCAAAGTTTTTTTGACTACTTTAAGAGCATTGTCTAAATCTGCAATTAAATCATCAACATTTTCTATACCGACAGAAAGTCTAACCATTCCTTCGGTAATACTTGCCTCTCTTCTTGCTTCAAGACCCATAGTAAAATGCGTCATACTTGCGGGATGTTGAATCAAACTTTCAACACCTCCTAAAGATACGGCTAATTGACATAATTTAACCGAATTCATCATAGTTTCACCGGCTTCAAATCCACCTTCGAGTTCAAAGGTTATCATTCCTCCGTGTCCTTTATGTTGTCTTAATCCGATTTCGTATTGCGGATGTGATTCTAATCCGGGATATGTAACCGAAGAAACAAGTTCATGAGCTTCTAAAAACTTAGCCACTTTAAGCGAATTTTCACAATGTCTTTCCATTCTAAGATGAAGAGTTTTTAATCCTCTGTGTACCAAAAAAGAATTAAACGGATCTATTACGCCACCGGTTTGATTTAACACTTTTCGACATTTTAAATAATGATCTTCGTTTTTAACAACCACAACACCTGCAACAACATCAGCGTGACCGTTCAAAAATTTCGTCATGCTGTGAATTATGATATCAACACCAAATTCAAAAGGTCTTTGAAGGGCGGGGCTCATAAATGTATTGTCAACGCAAATTAATGCATCATTTGCATGCGCAATTTTGGAGATTTCTTCAAGGTCGCTAATCATCAATGTAGGATTACCCGGAGTTTCCACATATATCATTTTTGTATTGGGCAATATAGCTTTATGAACATTTTCCGAATTTGAAGTGTCAACAAAAGTAGTAACAACTCCAAACTTGTGAAAAATGGTTCTTAACAAGGTATTAGTGGGACCGTAAACTGATTGCGAACAAATCACGTGATCACCTGCTTCAAGAAATGTTGCAAATACTGTATGAATTGCAGCCATTCCGCTTGCGCAGCCTAAAGCTTTATGACCGCCTTCTAGTGCGGCAATTGCATCTTCTAAAGCTTCAATAGTTGGATTGTTTATTCTTGTGTAGTAGTAACCTTTTTGCTCACCGCTGAAAAGCGAAGCTCCGTAGTGTGTAGTCTCAAATTTAAAAGTTGATGTTTGATAGATTGGCGGAACAACGGCTCCGTGTTCATACTCGCCAATACCGGAATGGACGCATTTTGATTCAAATTGCATTCCGCTTTCTTTTTCCATATTATGACCTCCTCGGTTCAAAAAATATCAATTTTAGAATTTAAAATAACGATAATTTTTTTATTTGTAATAGTTTATGTCCAAGAATTAGATAATGAGTAATTGATTTTATGCAAGATTGGATTTTCTGGGGTCGTATTGATATGCATCCCTGCTTTTGAAAGCCTTAGGTGCTCTGTACCGTATGTAGAATAATTTAGAAGACACCATTCTCTCTAAGACAAAAAATCGATTTTTGAGCATATAACAGAAAAGCCCACTGAAGAAAGATTCAGAAAGCTACATTACACTGCCCCTAACTCTACAGATTTCGTTCTTTTCTAATAAATACTAACTAAAGGATTCTCTGTGTAAAATCAAATCTAATGGCTCTATCTGCGGTGCCGGGTGACCATAATTTATTATTAAGTAAATCTCTTAGATCAAAACCGATAGTGAAACCACTACCTACAGTCCAACGAAGTCCGGCATTTAAGTAACCGTTTCCCTTGCCGTATCTGTTTGTGTTATTATCATTAAATCCAAAATTGTAATCAACAACAAGACTAACTTGAGGACCCAAAGTTTTTTCAACTCCGATCATAAAATTGGTGAAATTCTGACCGTCATCTCCCTCAAGCGAATAATTTACAACACCGTGAAGACTTAAATAGCCAAGAAATTCGTAATTTTTACTCACAGCAGCATAAAAACCGGGCGATTTAATTTCGTACCTGTTATCACGCTCAAAATATCTTCCTTTACCTTGCATATCAAAACCGACGGTAATAGAAGGAAGATTAGCATTTTCGTTAAAAATTTTAAATTTAGCGTTAACTCCCGGTTGTTTATACCAAGTTACTTCACCCGAGCCAATAATATTTTCACCTCCGTAAGAAATTCCGAAAGAGAAATTATCAAACACGCCTACATCAATCCGGGTGATCATTATTCCGTATGGTAGAAGATCAGTCATAACGCTGACATAACCCTTATTCAGAACTCCAGCTGCCGGCATATCTATCAAAAAGCGGTGTTCAAAATCGGCTTTTTCACCTGCCACTTGTTGGGCTGTAAGTGATGTATAAGAGAGTAAAACAATTATTGCTATAAAAATCTGTTTCATTGTACACACTAAAGTTAATGAAATGTAACGGTAAATATAATCAGAGTAAAGTTCAAACAAAAAAGTATAAATGATTAATAATTAAGGGTTTTGAGAATTATTTAATCGATAAAATTAATTAAACCGTGTAACATATTGTTTATAAAG
>JACSRR010000085.1 GCA_014879635.1 Ignavibacteriaceae bacterium
GCAAAAGAAAAATTAAAAAATGAAGCAGGTATTGAGTTTGAAGAGTTTTTGGGATACAATCCACTTCCTAACTCGATCAGAATAAAATTAAATGATTTTAACATTGAAAATTCAGCTGCCGGAAATATTATCAATGAAATTGAATCAATTAAGGGTGTTATTTCAGCTGAGTACCCTCTTGAAACAGTAAACAAGGTTACCAAATTATTAAATCAAGTAAGTTTGTTCTCAATAATTTTAACAATTGTATTGGTAATTGTAGCCCTGTATGTTTCAACCGCAACATTTAAACTTATTAATATGAACAGGGAAAATGAGACTAAAGCAATGCTGCTTGTGGGTGCCGGAAGGTTTTTTACAAAAATTCCGGTATTAATTGGTGGTCTAATATTAGGACTTTCTGCCTCATTATTAACAATTGTATTAACTTTTTTTATAATATATTACTTTAAGCACATTTTAAGTTCAGAAAATTTCTTTTCTTTAAAGATTGTATTTTTCATTTTTCTTACAGGACCTCTAATTGGTTTGATTAGTTCTTCAATTTCTGTTTTAAAAAATGAAAAAAAGAACATTGAATCAAACAATTAGAATTCTATTTGGTACCGGAACAAAAAAATTTCATAGGAAATCACGGATGATTTTTAGAATCACACTCTTATTTACCATATTTTTTTCAAATTTTCTTTTCTCGCAGATATCTGATGTTCAAGTAGGTAGTACTGTTACCCAAAGAACTGCTTCAGGTGGAGCTTACTATGACTACTCTGAACCTACAAGCATTAACATTAAGGTAGCTGTTTGGGGATATGTGCGAAATCCGGGCAGATATGTTGTGCCTTCCGGAATAAATCTTATGGAATTGCTCTCTTATGCCGGTGGTCCTACAATTGATGCTAAATTGGAAGATTTGAGATTATTCAGACCTAAATCAGGCGGAGACCAAGAAATTATCTCAATTAATTATCAAAATTTGCTCTGGGGTGATGAACCTAAAGGCATTTACGAATTCCCCGAGGTACTACCGGGAGATGTTATTTTAGTAACAGGTGAACCCAGATTTTTCTTCAAAGATTATTTCACACTTACGCTACAAATTATTTCGACCCTTATTTCATTAACGCTATTTATTATTACTCTAAGTAAGTAATTCATTAACTGAGGTTAGTTTTGGAAATTCCCGTTAATAACGAGACACAAGTAAATACATTTAAAGATTATCTAATAATTGTAAGAAACAATTTATTACCGATCATACTCATTACAGTGGTATCAACCATTTTTGCTGTACTATATGCGGTAAATGCTATCGACATCTATAATTCTTATTCTTCTTTGAGAATTTCAAAAGAGGGTGGCAACATTTTAGACCCAAGTGCATTATTTGGCGGTGGTTCTTCTTTTGGAGAAGACCGGTTCATCAGTAACGAAATTGAGCTCATGAAAAGTCACATGTTAAGGTTAAGAGTAGCTGAGGCTTTGATTGATACTTTTAAAAAAGTTAATGACCCGGAAGCGTTTTCGTTAATTGTAACAGACGGTGAAAAGGAAGGAGACCCGCTAAAGTTGAAATCACCTGATGCAATTGCAGCAATGTTGAATGGTGTTGTAACAATTGAACAAAAGCGTGGTTTAGATTTTGTGACTATTTCTGCAAACTCTCCCTCACCTTATGAAGCAGCATTAATTTCTAACACATATACCAGAATTTACCGCGAAATTAACTTAGAATTAAATAGGGATCAATTAAGTTTAGTCAAAAAGTTCCTCAACGGTCAGCGTGAAGAAAAAATGAATGAACTCAAATCAGCTGAAGAGGATCTTAAAACTTATCAAGAAATAGGGGGTATTGTAGCCTTAGATGCACAAGCTTCACAATTAATTTCATCATTGGCTAATTTCGAATCTCAGAAGAGAATGAATGATATTGATTTAAAATCAACTCAACAAACTCTTAAAACTTACAAGGATGAACTTGCAAAAATTGACCCAAATCTCTCCGCATATATTGAGAATTTTCAGTCAGAAGCATACCTTAAATCACTTCAAACCGAAATCGCAAAACTTGAGCTAAACCGTGATGTTGCTGTTTCAACAATTCCCGAATCACCTGCAAAAGCAGCAGCAGTTAAAGATTATGATTATAAAATAGCCGAGCTTAGAAAAAAATTAGAAGTGGCAATTGAAAAGTTTAAAATGAGCCTTTTTGCCGGCACTCCTGCTGAAGTTAGAGAACTTACACAAAAAATTATAGAACAGGAAATCAAACTACAGGGACTTCAAATTTCTGCAATTGAGATTGCAGCCGTAATCAGAAACTTAGAAATTAAGTTTAATCAATTACCAACTTCATCAATCGAGTTAGCGCGTCTCACAAGAAACAGAGAGGCTCTTGAAAAATTATATATTCTTGTAGAACAGCGTTATCAAGAAGCGTTGATTAACGAACAATCACAACCCGGAAATGTTACAATAATTGATAGTGCAAGAATCCCGGGATTCCCTTCAAAACCCAACAGATTGTTGATAATTTTTGCCGGATTTATTATCGGTATGGTTTTTGCAGTTGCATTTGCACTTGTTAGAAATTATCTTGACAACACAATTAAAACTCCGGAAGATATTCAGAAATACAACTTACCTGTATTAACATGGATACCCCACATTGAAGGTTTAGATTCATCAAAAGACATCAAAGCAAGCGAATTTATTGTTTATCACCGCCCTGATTCTATTCCGAGTGAAGCGTTTCGTGCTTTAAGAACAAGATTTCAATTCGCAATTCCTGATTCTGATGTGAGTATGAAGACAATTTTGATTACTTCTTCAGCGCCCGCAGAGGGTAAAACTTTGATTTGCAATAACCTTGCAGCAAGTTTTGCACAATTAGGCAAGAGAGTTGTAGTTATCGATTGCGATTTGAGAAAACCGAGAATCCATTCGTTCTATTCTGTAAACAGGTATCCCGGATTGGTTGATCATTTGTTCGGTATAGTACCGTTTGAAGAAGTACTAAGACCTTCGGAAATGAAAGATTTATACTTTATTACCGCCGGTACAATTCCGCCAAACCCGACAGAATTGTTAGAGTCGAAAAAATTACATGAGTTTCTTGAGTACTTAAAAACTCAATTTGATTATATCATTATCGATTCACCGCCGGTTGTTGCAGTTGCCGATTCTGAAGTACTTTCTAAATATGTTGACGCCGCATTATTGGTGGTTTCTGCTAATGTTACCGAACGCGATTTAATGGTAAGAGCTGCCGAAATTATGCAAAGAGGTAAACACCATTTTGTAGGTACAGTATTAAATAACTTTGTATATAAGAGCACTTATGGTTCATATTACAAGTATTACTATTATTACTCAAGACAGTCAAAAACAGATACAGATTCTTCGGTTTAAGTGTGAACAATGCTTTGAATAGAAGTTTGTTATATTTCATTGTTTCCGTAATTGGAATTTTAACCACTTTTAATTCAAATTTATTTGCACAAAAAATTCCTGATTATTCTGAAAGAGTACAGTTTTTTAGTCCGGATACAAGTTTAAAAAACTTAAGTAACCCCGGTACATACGGTGTAATTAACGAAAATGATTACATTTTAGGTCCCGGGGATATACTTACCCTCGTTTTACTTGGGTTGCAAGAAACAGTAGTTCAACTCCCTGTTGCAATAGATGGCTCAATCTATATCCCAAAATCAGGTTCTTTAAAAGTTGCAGGGTTATCCCTTGCACAAGCCCGCTCTAAAATTACTGAAATAATCGAAAAAACTTATCGAAATGTAGATGTGTATGTAAACTTAACCGTTATCAAAATCATTAGGGTTTCTTTATACGGTGATATCAAACAACCTTCTTCGTACTCCTTACCGGCAAATTTTCGACTCTCCGATTTACTATCAAATTCAAAAGGTATAACTCTAACTTCCGATTTACGAAACATTCAAATTAAAAGAATCAATGGTGACTCTCTAAATGTTGATTTATTAAAATATTTCCGGTTCGGTGATTTTGGCGGAAATCCATATTTAAGAGAAGGTGATTTCGTTTTTATTGAGCCTGCCGATAGATTTATTACAATCGGCGGACAAGTAAAATTCCCCGGTACTTATGAGTTTAGAGATGGTGAATCTCTTGGCGGTATATTAAGACTCTGCGGAAATTTAACTGAAAAAGCCCGTACTGACAGTATAGAACTTATAAGATTTTTACCTGATAATCTCAGACAGAGAAAAGAATTTTATACATTCAACCAAATTGAATCGAATAATATTTCCCTTAAAAACGGGGATAGAGTAATTGTGAGAGAAATTCCCAAAATTTTTGATGAAAATTTGGTTTTTATAGAAGGATATGTCAATTTCCCGGGTCCTTACTTAATAGAAAATAACAAAACGACACTATCAGAAATTATAGAGATGTCAGGCGGATTTAGAGATGATGCAGCAATTGAAGATATATCATTAATCAGAATGTCTGAGAGGGTTGACTTAGACCCCGAGTTTGAAAGATTAAAGTTAATACCTATTGCGGATATGAGCTATGATGAATATGACTATTTTAAATCTAAAGCCCGCCAGAGATATGGTAAAGTTGTTGTTGATTTCTATAAGTTGTTTATTTTAGGCGATAAATCAGAAGATATAACTCTAAAAAAGAATGACAAAATAATTGTACCTGATCAGAAAAACCATATTGCTTTAATTGGTCAGGTTGTAAATCCCGGCAAAGTACCTTATGAAAAAAGATATACAATAAATGACTATATTGCTATTGCGGGTGGATTTGGCTGGAGAGCAGATATATCAGAAGTGCGTGTAATTCGCGTAAACACCGGTGAATGGATTGATGCCAATGATGTTGATATCTTGTATCCGGGAGATACTATCTGGGTTCCTGAAGAGGAAAAACCCCCAAGGTTTTGGGATATATTTATGGATACTCTCACAATACTTGGGCAGGTTGCAACCGTTATAGCTGCCACTGTTGCCGTTATAATTAGTACAAGATAACAATGAATCTAAGTGATTTTCTAAATATTATTTTCCTTCACCGTAAAAGAATAATCTTGGTAACTCTGATTGGTTCAATTTTATTCGGAGTGTATATTTATCTTGTATCACCAATGACCTATTCCTCTACCACATCTATTCTCCCTCCCGAATCAGATAAACCTGTCGGTTTAGGTTCATTATTGGGCGGAGGCGATTTATCGTCAGTTTTTTCCGGAGGTGGCGGTAATTCTCAATTGCTTGGTGAAATTGTTAAAAGTCGTTCCGCTTCAATATATGTAATTAATAAAAACAACCTTATTGAAGAATTAAACGCAAAAAACATGGATGACGCTGTTGAAAAATTAAAAACATTGTTTTCAATAGAAGTCAGTAAAGAAGGAATCCTTAAAATTACAACTTCTTTAGAAACGGGTTATTTTGGTCGCTTCTCGGATGAAAGTGATAAAGTAAAAAAAATGGCTGCTGCAATATCCAATTCATTTGCAGAAGCGTTAGATAGTTTAAATAGATTAAAACTAACTTCAAAGGCTAAACGGGCAAGGATTTATTTAGATACGCAGATTCAACTCACAAAAAGTAATCTCGATTCCCTTGAATTGGAATTGATGATTTTTCAGAAAGATAATAAAGCAATTGCTTTAACCGAACAAGTGAAGGTGTCAATTGAAAATGCCGCCAAATTAAAAGCAGAAATAATGGCAGCCGAAATTGAATTGAGTTTTTTAGAAGAAAATCTCAGAGAAAACTCATCACAAGTTTTGGCAATGAAATCAAAAATTGAAGCTATGAAAGAACAATACAGAAGGCTTGAACGAAAAGGGGAAGATTATTTGGTTTCATTTGGTGCAGTTCCGGAATTAGCATTAAAATTGACAGATTTATATAGAGAAGTCAAAATACAAAACGAAGTCTATTCTCTCCTTCAACAACAATATTATAAGGAACAGATTCAAGAAAATAAAGACATTTCTACAATTGAAGTGTTAGACAAGGCAATTCCACCTTACAAACATTCATCTCCGAGAGTTTTAACCTCTACTATCTTGGCATCAATTTTCATTTTATTGTCGATAACTATCATTTCCATAATACAAGAATTAAAAGTTTTCAGCTACCTCAGAAAAATCCCCCGGCAGTAATTAATCATAATATGATCCTTTAATGTCAAAAAAAACACTAATTACAATATCGGCTGCGTCTATAATAATTCTTCTTACAGGGTTACTTTCAAAATCCTTAGGGTTTTTGAGGGAAATAGTTTACGCTTCCATTTTTGGATTAGCTGAGCAATTTGAACTATTTTTAATTGGTATGATACTTCCTGCATCAATCAATTCAATTGTCTTATTTCTTTCGCAAAATTACATAATACCGCAATACAGGTATCTGATAAACAAAGAATCTAAAGAAGCGGCGCATAATTTTATAAATTCTTCAATGACGGCATTTATAATTTTATCATTAGTAATTACTGTTCTGTTAATATTTAATGCCGATTTTTTTGTCGGTTTATTTATAAATAGTAATGAAAAATCATTCGATATTGCTGTTACAGTATTTGATCTTTTCGTTTTATCTATTCCGCTAAATTTTCCTATTGCAATAATATTTTCTTATCTTCAAGCCGAATTTCACTTTAAATCACCGTACATTTCACAAATATGGCCTAATGTTTTTGTTATATCAACAGTAATTCTCTTTGGACCTCAAGTAGGTGTTTATTCAATTCCGTTAGGATATTTGGGCGGATATGCACTACAATTAATTCATCTTTTAGCAATTGCACGAAAATATCTTAGAATAGACCTGAGTTTAAGACATTTTATCAAAGGATTTAAGTTTAAAATTTTTTTTATGACTCTAATAGCCGAAATAATTGCGCAGTCATACACAATTATCGACCGCTTTTTTTATTCGAAAGTTGATGACGGCGGTATAGCAGCCATAAGTTACGCAATGATAATTTTTCTTCTGCCAATTTCAATGATTTCAATGGCTTTTTCAAGTGCGATTTTACCATTTTTTAGTGAAAATTTCAGTAAAGATAACTCTGAAGAGCTTAGAGAGAATATAATCAAGGGTATAAGCATTAACAATTATTTATTTATTCCTCTCTTCTTTTTGTTATTTCTATTTTCGGAAACATTCATTTTCTTGTTTTATCAGCGTGGGCAATTCAGACCGGAAGATACCATCTTAACGGCTCAAATTCTCCAAATATACTCGTGGAGTTTAATTTTTTACGCCGCTTACGCAATATTCAATAAGTTGATTTATAGCATGAACGGATATAAAGTTATTTTAATAATTTCGATTCTTGGACTAACTTTAAAAGCAATTTTAAGTGTTTGGTTAGTAACAGAGTTAAAACAAAATGGGTTAGCTTTTGCAACTACAGCAAGCTTCTTCTTCCTTTTTCTAAGTTCGGCAATTTTTATTTTCGTAAAACTTGGTATATCCGGAACCTCGGGTCTTTGGAAAGATTTGATAGTATCATTCATAAATGCGGTATTTTCTTATGTTGTTGTTAGTTTTATCGGTTCATATTTGCCTGCAAACAAGATAACCGGTATAACAATAATTACTTTGTTTTTGATTTTGTATATTGCAAATTCTTTGATAATCAAACAAACCTCCGCAATAGTTTTAATTGATAATCTTATGAAATTCAAAAACGGCAATAATAAATAATGAGTGAAAGATTCTCATTAATAAAAAAAATACTTGCACCGCTTTTATTCATACTATCTAAATTTTTAAGAAAAATTTTCAGTCGAAAAAAAAACGACAAAAATTTGGTCATACTCTCTTTTTGCAATTTAGGGGATACAATACTAAGTGTTCCGTCATTCAAAAAAATAATTGAGTTCTACCCGGACTATCAAATTTCAGTTCTCACCTACTCACATTTACTCCCTGTATTTGACGAGTTAAAATTAGAGCTTAATGTTCACTCTGTTCATAAAAAAGATTTTTTGCATGGGCGTATTGCTACTAAAAATGTAAGAGAAAAAGTAAAATCACTTAATCCAAAAATTATTTATGACCTATCGGGAGATATTCATACCGCCTCCATAATTATTAATTCATCCGCAGAAAAAATTTACGGTATAACCCGTCCGCTCTATACAGGGCTATTTGACAAATATGTTCCGTTAAGAACCACACCGGGCTTGGCTGATATCTATTTGGATGGGGCTGAAATTGGCGGTAAAATTGAGAGGAAAAGTGAGTTATATGATTTTAATATACCGGTATCAAAGGGAGAGCATATTACAATTTGTCCGATAGCCGGGTGGGATGCCAAAGAGTGGGGAATTAAAAACTATTCAAGTTTAGCACTGTTATTATCAAAAGAGTATAAAGTACGATTTGTTATTGAGAAAGGGACTATCAAAAAAGATGTTATAAAAGGGATTTCGGAAATATGCCCGGTACTTGAATCAGAAAATGTTAAAGATTTAATTAATCTAATTAAAGATTCTAAATTAATTATTTGTAATGATTCAGGTCCTTCTCATGTTGCATCAATAACCGGTACCCCTGTTTTTATAATATTCGGACCTACAAATCCTGAGTATTGTGTACCATTAACCAAATATCACAAATATTTTGTAAAAAGGATAGCATGTTCACCGGTTGATACAAACTACTGCCACACATACGCAGGAAGGTACTGCCAAGTAAGAGATTGCATTAAAAACATCACTGTTCCGGAAATTTATAAATCAGTGGATGAATACATCCGCAACAGTTTCATTAAATAGTATTCCTTTTTTCTGTTTTTTCTTGAGAAAAGGA
>JACSRR010000079.1 GCA_014879635.1 Ignavibacteriaceae bacterium
ACAAGATCAGAGAAAAAAATAATTGATATCCCTTATCCCGTAGTTAGAATTAGTAATAAAACTTACAAGTACGAAAAAAAGAGTTCCGTTAGCGATGTTTTATACAATGTGCCCGGTCTCTTTTTACAAAACAGATACGGTAATCACGATGTTAGAATTTCGATGCGTGGTTTTGGTAGTCGTTCAAATAGCGGTATTAGAGGTGTTAGAATTTTGCTTGACGGTATTCCCGAATCTGAACCGGATGGTCAAACAAGAATTGAAGGTATAGATTTTAATTCAATAGGTCATATCGAAATTGTGAGAGGTAACGCATCTTCTCTATACACTAACGCTCCCGGCGGAGTTATAAACTTTTTTAATGATATTGAGTTCACAGAATCTCACTTTGTGCAATTTAATAATTTTTCTGAGTTTGGTTTAAGGGAAAATGGACTCAAAACGGCAATTAAAGGGGATAACTACAAATTTTTGCTTACTTATCAATATCATAATTATTCCGGATTCAGGGCGCACAGCGAAGATTTTTGGAATATCTTAAATATGGTTTATACAACTAACCCTAACCCTTCGGCAAAGTTACTAATTACCGGCTATTTTGTTGACGGATTAATCAGATTGCCCGGTTCGCTTACAAAAGCGGAATTTGAAAAAGACCCGTATCAAGCCGCAAGAACCGAAGTTGATTTCGATATTAAAAGAATTTCGACAAAGGGAAGAATCGGGATAAGATATGAACAATCTTTAGATGCTAATAAAGATAATGTATTTGAGGCAACCGGCTATTTAGCAGAAAAGTATTTCGAAAGAACTTCACGCGGGTTATACCGGATTATGAACAGGTATGTTGTAGGGGGTAATCTTAAATATGTGAATAAATCGGAAATTTTTGGCAGGACTAATGAATTTGTTTTAGGCGGTGATCTTTTCTATCAGCGTGGTCCTATTGAATTTTACAATAATATAGGCGGAAAGAGAAGCGATATCCTACTCGGATTAAACGACGAAGCAATTGGTAACTCGGCACTGTTCTTTCAGAACACATTTCCCTTAATAACAGATAAAATGTCATTGCTTATCACCGGCAGGTATGAAAAAGTGTATTTTGACCAAAAGAATCAACTGTTACAGTCGCAAAATTCATACCGCGGATTTGAAGCATTTACGCCAAAGTTTGCAATCAATTATAAGCTATCTCCCAGAATTGCACTTTACGCCAGCGGGGGGTTAAGTTTTGACTCGCCTGCGGGAAATGAGCTTGACAATTACCCGCTAAGTTCTAAACCTTCGGAATTGTTAAACCCCGATTTAGAACCGCAAAAATCTGTATTTTTTGAGGGAGGAATAAAAGGCTCTTGGTTACCCGAAACTAAAGGATTATTAAGTTATCTTTTCTTTGAAGCAACCGCATATAATTATATAATTGACGATGAAATTGTGCCTTTTGAGATAAACGGAGAGTTTTTCTTCAGAAACTCTGCTAAAACAAATAGATTCGGGATTGAACTGGGGGTAGAAACGGCAACATTTTTTGGCATTGGCGCTCAACTTTCATATTCTTATTCCGATTTCATTTATAAAACATATCTTGCCGAGGCAATCACTTTTTCTCCGCAAGGCGATATTGTTGTAACAACTTCCGATTATTCGAACAACAGAGTGCCTTCAGTACCGGTTCATAATTTTGTATTTTCACTCAGTTACGAAAAAAGATTACTCGACAATTTAAACAGCTACATTAAAGCAACAACAATTTATGCAAGTTCTCAATTCACCGACGATGCTAATAGCGACGAAGCGGCAGGCTACAACATAATAAACGCTACTGCGGGTTTTGACTTGATTTTTAACCGCTTTAATGTTTTATTTAATTTTGGAGTTACCAATTTATTAGACGAGCGTTACGCCGCATTTCTAAACATTAATTCTTCATCAAAGAGATTTTACGAAGCAGGAGGACCAAGATCATTTTTTGCAGGTATCAGTTTTGGCTTAGCATTGCCTTAATTTCATTAGTTCTAAAAAACGACATTATCTCTCAAGATATTGTTGCCGGAAATAACTCAATTGTGTATCCTTCGCCGGTTACACAAACGGAAGTTTTTGCGGTAGTGCACCCGTTAAATCCGGAAATAATTTTTGTTTCTTCAAATGCGATAAGTTTTTCGCCCTCTTTTTTTGTTAGCGAAGGCATTTATGTTTCTACAGATAGAGGATTAAATTGGCGTGGTTCGGATACTTGCAACGGTGCAAATATTCAGTTTCACAACGGTGACCCGGGTATTGCTATCGATAAAGACGGAAGATTTGTCATTGTAAGAAACGGAAGAACCCCATTTTTCGGCTTGTTTTCACATTATTCTGATGATTTAGGGCTGAATTGGTCTGCACAGAAGAATATTACAAACATACAATTAGAAAGAGCCACACTTCACTCAAACACATTTAGCGGAACTCCCGGTTTCGGCAGAACTTATGCAGCTTGGGTTAGGTTCACTCCGCCCTATCCCGTTGTATTTTCATATACTGACGATGGGGGAGAGAATTGGTCGGTAGTCACTCAAATTAATTCCCCCACTCAAAGAAATTCGGGTTCAGAAATTGCGATAGGCAAAGACGGAACCGTTTATATTGTTTGGGCTGTTGTTACTCCCCAATCTCCGTTCACCGAAGTATTTGGCGGAATTGCCCGCTCAACAGACGGTGGTCAGGCTTGGTGGGTAAACGAAAATGCTTTTCCGATGAACGGTATTCAAGGTGTACTATCAAACAAACAAAACATCAGAGTAAACGGTCTCCCCAGAATTGCTATAGATAACAGTAACGGAGAATTTAGCGGCAGGATTTATGTGGTTACTACCGAAAGGGGTTTAACACCTGCAGGAAATGACCCCGATATTATTTTAAGATATTCCGATAACGGAGGAGTATCGTGGTCAAACGCTATCAGGGTAAATAAAGACCAATTAAACAACGGTAAAACCCAATACTTTCCGGCACTTAATGTTGACGACTTTGGCACACTTAATATATTGTATTATGACGACAGAAATACAACAAATGATTCAACAGCAGTTTTTCTTTCCCGTTCAACAGACGGCGGAGCATCTTTTACGGAATATGAAATAACAAAAGAGAACTTTAAACCTTTGCCTATTGGCGGGTTAGGGCAGGGGTATCAAGGTGATAACATTGCGTTGGTTTCAACCGGGAACAAGCTGTTTCCTTTTTGGATGAGTAATAAAACGGGCATTTATCAGATTTGGACTGCGGATATTACCGTCCCTGTTTCTGTTAAAGAGGGTATAATTCCCGAAGAAATTTCTTTTGAAATTTCCCAAAATTACCCAAATCCGGTGAGTTTAAGTACTGATGCAACTTCGATAATAGACTACAAACTTAATAAAAGCGGTGCCGTAAATTTGAGTCTTTACTCAGCAAACGGTGAGTTGATAAAAGTGCTTATTAACGATTATAAAAGTTCAGGGCAATACGCCGAATTAATCAATCTGAAAGAATTAAAAGTTGCTTCGGGGGTTTATTTTGTAAGAATGCTATTTGATGGTACTGTTAAAACTGTTGCTATTTCTGTGGTAAATTAGGAGTGGTAATCTTTACTATTACACCTGAAAACTAAGAATTAATAATTATAGCCGATAGAGAAATAAAAGAAAACGGGTCCCCATCTGAGCGGATTATTTGTTAAATTATTTTGAATTTGGAAGCTTCTGCCGATAGAAAAATCTGCGGGACCAATAGGAGTATCCATTCCTAATGACAAGCCTATGCCGTGAGTTAGGTCTCTAATTCTGATTTTTTCTTCTTCTTCCCATGTACTACCTAAATCGTATCTGATAGATAGGTAGGTATCAAAAAATATTTTGAATGGGAGTTTATGCCTGTAACCGCCTGAAAGTCTAAATATTTGCCTTCCTCTTAATTCGTCATCTTTAGTACCAAAAAATGAATTAATGCCCCCCAAAGAAAATTGTTTAGTAAGCGGAAGAGTTTTATCGCCAAACCCGATGTTAAACATCAATTCAAAAGTATTGCTTTGCGAAAGGGAGTAGAAGCCTTCAAAATCGGCACCAAACTTTGTGTAACCTGTTTTAGCGTTAAACACACTTTGCCCTGTTTCGTAAAACGCAAAAAATCTAATTCCATCTGTAGTGTATGGATATTTATCCTTAGTGTCAAAAGTAGTATTGACACCTAAGGTGAAAAGGGGAGCATCGTAAGTTAAAATTTCTTTCTTGTCAATATTCTGAATCTTGTTGTGTTCATATTTTATTTCGCCAATTAAATTGCCAATTTTACTTATTTGTGTTCCGGCAGCCAACGAAATACCGGCAAACGATTCTCTGTATTCGCCGTCAATAGATTTTGAAAAGGAGTTTGTTGAACTGCTCGCATTCAAACTGTAAGTATAAATATCACGAAAAGAATAATAGAAATTTAGACGGTATGTAAAATAAGTATCAAAAAGTCTGTTTGCACGATGTTCTAATACGATATAATTTTTCTTGGGACTAAATAAGAAGTTTAGTCCAAACTCAGTTCCGGTTGAAAACAAATTTATATTCCTGATATCAAAATAAATTTGCGGAGCATTTTCATTGTCAATTTTAAATCCCAACCTCAACAAAGACGGGATTTTTTCTTTAATTTCAAGCACTAAATAATTGCCGCCGTTTCTTTTTTCGACATTTAGAATAATCTCTTCAAAAAGCCCGGTTGAGTAGAGGTTAGACAACCCGGATTTTACCCTCGTTAAACTAAAAACCCCGCCGCCCGAAAAGGGAAGCTCCCGTAAAATTAAATCAACATTAGTAGTAGAGTCACCCTGAATAATTATACCTTCCAAACTACCTTCGTCAAAATCTAAAAAAAGTGTTCCCGACTCATTGTTAAAGTGAACATTTTTTAACCCTGCAAGCGCAAAATCGTTGTCCCTAAAAATTTTCAATACATTTTTTATTAAATAAACTGTTTGTTTATTGTTAAAAGGAATACCTATTAAATGAGAGGTTAACTCTCTAATTGTTGAATCGGCAATTAATGAGGTTCCAAAAACAAAAACTCTCTTTAATATTGCTTCTTGTTCTGCGTTAAAAGTAACTATTGAACCGGTATCAGAAGTAGTAAAAGAAATTTCGCAATTGTTAAGCGAGAGTAATTCAGCCAGCCTGTATGCTTCAAAAACTAACTTACGGGATGTTTCCGGATTACCTAACGATTCAAATGAAATTCCGTCAATATTAGATCTCACAATGACCGGCTTCTTGAGCAAAAAATCATCAAAAGTAATCTGTTCGTAGAAAATACTATCAAGTTTATTAGAAATATTGGAAATATGCTTAATAGCCTGATTATAACCTTGTTCGCTCAGTTCGTGAGCAGAGGAGAAATTTCGAGTAAGCTCCGGGTCTAATTCGGGAGTGATAACATAATCGGCATTTTTAAGAGAATTTTCGTTTAACAATCTCATTGGTATGCTTAAAACTTGGTCAGCCATTACCCAGGGGAGAGAAAGCCTTTCTTTATCGGCAAGCGGACTTGTAGTGTTAACGGCTAAAGTAAATCCTTTCCCAAATTCAGAGTGCGAGATGTTCACCGGAATATTTTCGGTTAAACCGCCGTCAACTAAAATAACAGTGTCAAGATTAATTGGTGATAGAAGAAAAGAGACGCTTGAACTTGCTCTTAGCGCCATGCTGATTGAACCTTCTGAGAAAATATACGGGTTGCCGGTAATCAAATTAGCCGCAACTGCTCTGAAAGGAAATTCTAAATCATTGAAGTTTTTTATTAAACCCAAAGGAGATTGAAAAGCGATTAAATTTAATTCGTTAAGTAACCTTTGACCGTCGTTAACGGCAGTGGGGAATACTGGGGTAAGTCCTTCAACCCTTAATGTTAAGAGAGCCTTATCTTCGGTAACCTTTTGGTCAACAAAAAGATCACTTCTTCTGTCAAACTCTTGAAGTGAAAGGATATAATCCCAATTCAAAGTTGCGGAGATAGAATCAATTTCGGAAGCTCTATAACCAAGTGCAAACAGACCACCTATTATACTTCCTATACTTGTACCGGTAATGTTATCGGGATATAAATTAAATTCGGAGAGAGCTTTTAGAACTCCTGTTTGAGAGAAACCTCTTGAGCCACCTCCGCTTAATACTAAATTAAATTGAGGATATGCTGCAGGCTTAAAAATAGAAAGTCCGTAAGGATGTGATGACTCTCTAAATTTGAGCTTGTAAGATAAAGATTCTTGTGAGTAAGCGAACTCACTCACAAGTAAAAGTATAAAAATTAGAAAGGTTAAGGCTTTCAGGGAGAAAACCTCCGTATTAACTTAAGTTTATTTTCTTTTCTTCTGACCTTGCTGCTGCTGCGATTTAGCAGTAGTTTCGGCTTTTTCCATCATTCTTTGCATAAAACCTTTTTTCCTTTTATCCGGAGGAATAGGTTGTAAATCAACAACTTGTTTGTTATAAATCAGATATTGCTGAGCAATTGAGAACAAGTTAAAGCAGAAATAGTACAAATTTAGTCCTGAAGGAAAACTCATAAAAAGCAATGTTAAAAACACCGGCATAATGTAAACTAAAGCTTTTTGTTGAGGGTCTTTAGTTGTCATTTTTTGAGAAATAAAAGTTGTAATACCCATTAAAATTGCCAAGCCTGATATACTTTGAATACCAAGCAACGGAAGAGCAAACGGGAGATGAACAACAACATCAGGCTTTGAAAGATCTGTTATCCAACCAATAAAAGGTTGCTGCCTCAAATCAAGCGATGTTTGGAATACGCCCCACAATGCAATAAATATCGGCATTTGTAATAGCATTGGGAGACAACCGCTGGCTGGGTTAACTCCGTATGTGGAATAAAGAGCCATCATTTCTTTTTGTTGCTTTTCAGGCTCGTTCTTAAATTTCTCTTTTACTTCGTTCATCTTTGGTTGAAGAAGCTGTATTTTCTTCATTGAAAGATAACTTGCTTTTGTTAAAGGATTTAACGCAATCTTTATAATCAATGAGAAAATAATAATTACCAAGCCGTAATTACTAATAATAGAATATAAGAATGAGAAGAGCGGCATTAATAGATATTCGGCAATGGGTCGAACGATAAATTTTAATCCGAAGAAACTACCAAAATCAACAATTTCGGTTAGATTTCTTCCGAGATGTTTCATGTTATCGTAATCTACAGGACCAATGTAAACGAGAAACGATTCGTTAACTTTGTTCTCTTCGTTAAAAGGCATTTTTAAGCCGAAGTCATAAATTTCTTCGATTCCTGCACCCGGTAAAGCTTTTGCTCTTCCTTTAATAAAGGCGCCTTCAACTTTTGCCGGATTATCGGGAGATAAAATCACAGAAAAATATTTATTTCTTACAGCTACCCAATCAACTAAACCTCTTACATCCCTTTCTTCCGTATCATTGATTGAGCTGTTATTTACAATTACCTGCTCATCGCCGTAATACATGCTTGCATTAGAATAATTTGCTTCGTCAACCGAATTATCTTCAACTGCTCTTATTCCGTTTTGCCAAACAATATCGTACCTGTTATTGGCAATTACTTTCCCGAGATTGTTGAGAGAGAGTTGCATACCAATATCGTAAGAAGAGCCTCTAATTAAAAAGGACTTAACGATTTCGGAGCCTAACGAGTCATTTTTGGCTGTAAAAGTGATTAGGAGCGAGTCGCCGGCTGCAATCGAAACATTAGCTTGGTTAACGGAAGTAGAAAATTGGGCATTTGCTGTATTTACTAAGAGCCCCGAACGGGTAATAAATTGAATATCGAAGTTGCCGGCTTTAGTTTGCGGGATTAATTGAACAAATTTTTTGTAATAAGGGAGATTGTCATCTTTACCGGCGGCAAACCAATTATTAAACTTTTTAAGGAAAACTCTATGAAAAGCGCCCCCTTTTTTGTTAAACTCTATTATAAAAACATCAGTTTCAACAGTAAAAATTTCATTTTCGGTAATTTGGGGGAAAAAGGAATTAGATTCTGTAACAGCGGTAATACCGGGAGCCGGTTCTGCAACTTTTGGAGAAACAGTTTGAATTGAATCAGGAGATTTTACTGCATTAGAATCTTGAACAGTTACCGGATCGGGTTTCTTTTGTTCCGGTTCGGGAGTATTTAAGTACAACCAAGCCATCAAAATAATACCAATTAAAACAAAACCAATTATTGATTGTCTATCCATTATTTACCGCAATTATATTATTCATCTATTTTATTAATACCGGAATTGAGTGTAACTATTTTATGTAAAATACTTTTAACACCGTGAAGATAAAAATCTAAATTTAAGCGAGAATCTTTAGAAGGATAGAAAGGGGCAGGAGAAAAGATGATCTTGATAGACTTTTGCGAATTTTGGAAAAACTCGTACAAAATGCTTTTATTAAGCCTATAAGATTCTTTTAGTAATCTCTTTATTCTGTTTCTTTTAACTGCAGACCCGGATTTTTTGGAAACCGCAAAACCTGCTTTAATCGAATAAATTTGTTCATTAGAAACAATATAAAGAGCTCTGACCCTTCTATCATCGGAAAAAACGCGGATGCCTGATCCGAAAATCTCTTTAAAGTCGTTACGGGAAGTAACTCTTTCTATTTTAGAGAGAGAGAATTTTTTAGTTTCTCGGTTCATCACTAACGGTTAGTTTTCTTCTGCCTTTTTTGCGGCGTGAAGCTAAAACTTTGCGTCCGTTAGCTGTACTCATTCTTTCTCTGAATCCGTGCTTATTTCTTCTTTTTCTTCTGCTCGGTTGAAATG
>JACSRR010000420.1 GCA_014879635.1 Ignavibacteriaceae bacterium
GAAATTGTTGAAGTTAATAATGCTTTAGTTAATATGCTCGGGTTTTCCTCTGAAGATGAGTTGAAAAAAATAAATTTAAAAGACTACCCCTATCATTATACAGATGAAAGAATCAAATTTAAAGAGGAAATGGCAGAAAATGGTATAGTTAAAAATCGATATACGATTTGGAAAACTATGAACGGTGACCTTGTACATATTCGAGAAAATTCAATAGAAGTTACAGACCCGTTCACAGGTAAAATTTATTATGAAGGTACTGTTGAAGATATTACTGATAGACTAGTCTCAAACGAAAAATTGTTAGAAGAAAGCGTAAAATTTGAACAATTATTTGAAAATAACCCTCTTGGCGTGCTTTTGATTGACCCGGCTTCAAAGATTGTTAAAGCGAATAATTTTTTTCTGACTTTAATAAATCAACCTTCTGACTTTTTCAAAATTAATGAACTAAAGTTTAAAGAAATTCCGGGCTTTAATAGCGGTAATTTAAATAAGTTTGTAAATGATGTTTTACTTGGAGAAACTCTCAAGATTGAAGAAATTATTCATCAAAATAATGGGCTTGATAAAGTTTTTATTGTTTACGGAGTACCTATAAAAATTACGGAAGGTATCAGTGGTGCTTATTTGATTTTTCTTGATATTTCAGGTATAAGGGCTTTTGAAAAAGAATTACTAGAATCTAAAGTAAAAGCCGAAGAAATGAGTAAATTGAAGTCAAGCTTTTTAGCTAATATGAATCACGAATTAAGAACCCCAATGAATGGTATTTTAGGTTTTGCAACTTTGCTTAAAGAAGAGCTTTCACACGATGCACTTAAAAAGGATATGGCTGAAAGAATAATTATGAGCGGAATGAGGTTGTTAGAAACTCTTGATTCTATTATTGATCTTTCAAAGCTTGAAGCAAGTAATTACACTCTTGAAATGCGTGAACTAGATTTAAATTGGTCTTTAGCTGAAGTTGTTGCATTATTTTACGATTCAGCTAAACTCAAAAGTTTAGAATTAATTTTAGATTTACCAACTGACCCTGTAATATGTGTTGCAGATGACAGAATTTTCAAAAAAATTATTAAAAATCTTTTATCTAATGCTATTAAATTTACTTTTACCGGTCAGGTAACTATAAGTTTAAGAAAAGTTTTACATGATAACTCTAATTTTGCTGAAATTCTTATCAAAGACACAGGAATTGGAATTGAGTCAAATAAAAAAGAAGTTATTTTTGAGGCATTCAGACAAGGTAGCGAAGGTTTAAGCAGAATGTTTGAAGGCTCGGGAGTAGGTTTAACGGTAACTAAAAGATTGGTTGAACTATTAAACGGCAAACTAATTTTTGAGAGTGAACCCGGTTCAGGTAGCTCCTTTTCCGTCTTAATTCCGTATTTAGACGAGTTGGAAAAAGCTGTGGCTCCAAAAACTGAAATTGAAGAGATTAGTATTAATTCAATTGAAAGGATACCAGAAAAGAGAATTGAACATTCCAAAAAACGGATTATATATGTCGAAGATGACTCGGTAAACCGGGATTTGGTTGCTTATTTTCTTTCCGGTAGATATGAATTAGATTTTGCTTCAGACGGTACATCAGGACTTATTAAATTGAATCTGAAAGACTACGATTTAGTTTTAATGGATATACACCTTGGCAATGGTCCAAGCGGAGAACATGTATTAAAATCTATAAGAGAAAATAATAAAACCGCAAAACTGCCGGTTATTGCTTTAACAGCTTATGTAATGCCCGGTAATAAACAAAGGTACCTTTCTCTTGGTTTTAACGGATATATACCTAAGCCATTCAAAAGAGAATTATTAGTTGAAACGGTTGATCGCTTTATAAATGCAAAATAAAATATCAAGTTTTTTTATACCCGATTCAAATTATTCAAAAAAAATCTTAGCTTTAGCCCTACCGGTTATAGCAGGTCTCTCTACACAAATGCTTCTTTCATTAGTGGATACTGCAATGGTAGGGAGATTAGAAAATTCTGAATATACACTTGCGGCAATGGCGCTCGGGTTATTAGCAACATGGGCTATTGTAGCATTCTGTTCCAGTCTTTCAACCGGAACGCATGTTTTAGTTGCAAGAAATTTCGGAGAAAAGAATTTTGTTGCCTGCAAAGATATTCTCTACAATTCTTTCATTCTTGGTATTCTCATTGGAATGGTGATTGCCGCAGCTGGTTGGTATTTATCCGAATCTATCGCTTTTTTTGTTGCAAAGGACGATAGAGTAGCTGAATTAACAACTCAATATATGAAATACCGTTTTCTTGGGCTCCCCTTTTTCCTAATCACTGTAGCTTACAGGGGATTTTTTTTCGGGATTGGCCAAACAAAAATTTTTATGATTTCGGCAATTATCACAAATTTGTTAAACATACTTTTTAATTATATGTTTATTTTTGGCGAGTTTGGTGCCCCTAAAATGGGAGTTGCCGGTGCTTCTATAGGAACTTCATTAGCTACCGTTGCAGATGCAGCTTTTTATACAATCATTTCGTTTAGCTTTAAATCTATCCGCGTTAAATTTAATATCTTTCACCGGCTGAGGATTATGAAAGATACAATCAAAGCTATATTAAAATTATCTTTCCCTGTATCCCTGCAAAATGTTTTCACACTTTTAGGATTTCTTTCCTTTGTTGCGGTAACCGGCTTATTAGACACAACCTCTCAAGGTGCATCGCAAACTATAATCAGTACTCTTTTTATTTCTTACTTACCCTGCAACGGATTTGGAATTGCTGTTCAAACTTTAGTAGGAAATTATGCCACAAGCAAAGATTCTTATCTTGTACAAAAATATACTTTCGAAACCGCTAAAATTGCTACAATTTTCACTCTTTTGCTTTCTATAATTTTTATTTTCTTCCCGGAATATTTGTTAATGATTACAACAAATAACCAATCGATAATAGAAACAGCCATTCCCGGTTTACGAGTAGCAGGTGTAGCACAAATTTTCTTCGGAGGCGGAATGGTATTTGCTTATGCACTTCAAGCGTTAGGCAAAACATTTTATGTCATGTTGGTAGAAATGATAACAAACTTGTTAGTTTTTGTACCTTTAAGTTATCTATTGGGTATAGTAATTTTTCAAAATTTATCTGGGGCATGGTCGGCATTAATTATCTATACAATTCTGTACATCATATTAATGTTTATCAAATTTAGAAAGGAAAGTAAAGTTACAGTGAATTAACCTAAATACTCTTTCTTTTAAAGAGGTAAATCAAGTTAATCAACAAAAAACAGAAACCGGCTATTATAAAACTCTCTTTAATCCCGAATATTCCCACAATAGTGCCTGAACTTATTGAGCCTATTACGATACCCAAAATTTGAAAACTTGAGCCAATTGAAATTATTCCGCTTTTTCTTGACGGAGTAACATGATTATTAATTATGATAAAAAGTGTAGGTGTGATTATTCCGTAAAACGCTCCCAATAATATTCTCACCGGGATTAACAAATAAATATCTTGAACAAAGTAGTGACAAATGTACATTATTCCCGCACCGGCAGAGCTAATCAAAAGAAGTTTTCTTGGTCCAAATACATCAATTCTCTTTGCAACCATAATAGATGAAATTGTCGAAAATAACCCGGCAATACTATACAAGCCCCCCGCATAGGTTGTTAGAAGCTTTGGGTGAATATTAAATGTTTCAACATAAAGTACAAAAACAGGGCGAAGTAGTGAAAGCCCAAGCGAAGTTATTAAGATAATAACCGACGCAAACAGGATTGCCTTAGAATTAAAAATGTATTTCAGATTTTGGATAAGCGAGCTTTCTAATTTTGTAAGGTCGTCTGATTTGTATTCGGTAACCGAAATCATAACTACAACTCCCAATATCAACAGAATTAATCCGGCAAATAAAAACACGAATCTGAATCCAAACAATTCAGCTAAAGTACCTCCGATAAAGGGACCTAATATTATTCCACCGTTTAATGCCGATTGAAGCATACTCATTGAGTAGCTAACTCTTTCTTTCGGAAAAGAGGAAGCAATTAGTGACATTGCAGCTATATTGAACCCACTCAACATACCTTGAAAAAGACGAATGATAAAAAGACTTACTACGCCCGGTGCAAAGTAAATCATTATTTGAGCAAGCCCTAAGCCAAAAAGTGCTCTTGCTGCCATTGGTTTTCTGCCGAACTTATCCCCTAAAATCCCCCAAACAGGTTGCATAAAAAAAGAGGTAAGAAAAGGAGCAGCATAGATTAAACCGCTCCAATATGCTACTTCTTTCAGCTCCGTAACTCCCAGTTCTCTAATAAAGAGAGGGAGAAACGGGATTATGGCACTCATTAGTGCCATACCGGTAAACTGTGCGGCACACAAAATCCAAAGTTGTCTTTTAAACTTTGGATTAGATTTAATTTCTATTTTAGCACCGGCATTTTAATTTACCCTCTTAAAATTTCTGTCAACATTTCTTCAATTGTTCCAAAACGCAAATCATAATCGGTAATGCTACACTTTATTACTTCGTAAGCCTCTTCCCTACCGTATATATGAGTGATTTGAGTTTTCGCCTTTTTTTCACCCGGTATATCTTTATAGGTGAGAAAATAATGTCTTAATCTTTCGATAATACCTTCGGGTGCTTCTGATATATCATTGATTCCGCCATAAATTGCATCGTTTTTCATCACTGCAATAATTTTATCATCGGCTTCATCACCGTCAATCATTCTAAACCCCCCAATTGGGCGGGCTTCAACTAAAATATTACCGTGAGTAATTGTTTTTTCACTCAGTACACATATATCTAATGGATCACCGTCACCAATTATTTCTTTTAAACCTGTTTTCTCAGCACACAATTGTGCCACTTTTTCAGCACAAAAAGTTTGAGGAATTAAACCGTACATAGAAGGACAAACATTTGAAAATCTCTGAGGTCTATCAACTTTTAAGTACCCTGTTTGTTTGTCAATCTCATATTTTACTGTATCTGTTGGCACAATTTCAATATATGCCGTAACAATCTCAGGTGCTTTATCACCTATCGGAATACCGTGCCAAGGGTGGGGTTTAAATAATAAGCCCATCATTTTCCAGATTGGGTCAATTTCTTTTTTATTCATTTAGTTATACTGCTTTATAATTTGATTACGAAATATATTAAAAAAAAAGCCGGATAAACCGGCTTAAAAAAATTATTGTCCTTTTAACACATCACTCAAATTTGAGTAACCTTTTGGAACTTCAAATTCAGAAGCATCAACCGTGCGTTCTTTAATTTCAGTAACACTCCAGGCTTCTTCCTTATTGCCGTCTATAGTTCTATACATCTGCATCGGGAAAAACGACTTAAAATCGATATCGGAGTTATTCTTATTTATCCCTTTGAATGCAGGAGCATCTAAAAACATGAAGCTACCCAATTTATCTGTAATCCACAGATCCATTTCGGTACCTTCTTCATCTTTGGTTGTATATAAAACACAATCATAACCCAAGATGTTTTTAACCTCTGAAGTTTTGATAAAATCACCTGCATTTGATTCAGCCTCGTTTGCATCCTCAGGTTTAACCGGCATTTCCATTATCATCTGAGCAGCGTGCATAATAACAAAAAGTTTTTCATTTTTCACCATCAATTCAACTTTGCCCTCCGGAGTTTCAGCAACTATTTTGGATGAACCGTTTCCAATTACCATAAGAATGGTTTCTTTTTCGCCTTGATCACCCAAAGCTTCAATGGTTAATTCACCTTCAAATTGTTGAGCAAATGCAAGAGATGAAAGAAAGCAAAATGTAAGAAAAAGTGACTTAAAAGCTGTACGCATTTTTTACCTTGTGTTTAGTTTTTGATTTTAAAACGATTTATTTTTAAGAGAAAAAATTTATCTGTTAAAGTTAACAATTTTTTTAGTATTCTTTTGGTATAAATCTCACATTTTTTTCAAATTCTATTTATCCCGTTTACCGGGTAGGAAATCTATGTTCAAAATTGTTCTTTTTTTCTTTAGTATTTCACTATTTTTAACAAATGCACAAAATTTTAATACCACATTAATCAGTAACTACAACCCTCATCCGCAAGCCGGTTACTCTAATTTATGGGGCTACACCGATTCTCAAGGACGGGAATATGCTCTGCTCGGTACAACTACAGGCACTTCAATTATTAGCTTGGTTAATCCTGCAAATCCGGTTGAAGTGGCATTTATACCAGCACCTAATTCAATTTGGAGGGAATTAAAAGTTTACGGTCATTATGCTTATGTTTGTACAGATGTTACCGGTGCCGGTTTACAAATTATTGACCTTTCTCAATTACCGGATACTGCCGTATTAGCTGCTACTCAAACTACTTACTTCAATAACGGGCATGATTTATTAATTGAAGACGGCTGGTTGTATGTTGTTGGAAGCGAAGGCGGAGGCGGTCTTCAAATTTTTGATTTAACTAATCCCGTAAACCCCGTTAGAACTGCCTATTTTAACGGAAGTGGTTATATTCACGATATTTATGTTTGGAATGACTCTGTTATTGCAGCTTGCGGAAATTCTCAAAACTATCAAATTATTGATGTTACAAATAAATATGCACCATTTAAAGTGAGTCAGAGTGCAGTTTTACCGGGTATTTATGCCCATTCCGGTTGGATGACCGAAGATAAACGCTATTTTTACGGAACAGAAGAATTTAACAGAAGGGATATAACCGTTTGGGACCTTCAAGACCGCACTTCTTGGGATTTGGTTGTTCCACAATTTGGTCTCGAAGAAAATGTAATTGCACATAATCTCTACATTATTGGAGATTATGCACATGTCTCTTATTACGAAGCCGGTTATGTTGCTATTGATGTTAGAAACCCTGCTTTTCCTGTGATTGCAGGTAGATTTGACACTTATCCGGACGGAAACGGACCAAACTTTGACGGAGCGTGGGGCGTTTTTCCATTTTTTGAATCCGGTAATATTATTTTATCCGATATGACTTATGGGCTTTATGTCATTAGATTTAATCCCCCCTCGGGATATTCTAATCAAGCGCCCAGAATTAATCACAGCACAACTCAATACCTTACTAATACCGGTAATGTTACTCTAACAGCAAATATTATTGATGATAGTAATCTTTCGGATATTAAAATGAGGTATAGAACAGTTATTAATGGTACCGCTTCAAATTGGAATTTGTTATCCCCTTCGGGCAACAACGGTAATAACTACAATTTTATTGTACCGGGTCAACAACACTTAACCAAAGTTGAATACTACTTTTTTGCACAAGATGATAGTTCTGCAATAACCACTTCACCCGCAGGAGGAACGCTTTCAAACCCTCCGGCAACTCTTCACTCCTATACTGTAATAATTGCCGGAACACCTCAATTGCTAACTTATCTTCCCGTGGAAAATGAAATAACAATTGCAAAAAACGGAAGAGTTAATTTTTCTGCTTCTGCACAAGATACTTCTCAACTTACTTTAACCTTAAGTTGGAGAAGAAACGGAGCAATAGTTGTTGCTAATAACACAGCATTTACATATATCTCTTCAGCTTTATCTCAAGCACCAAGAACCGATACAGTTACCTTAGTTGTTTCAAACGGTTTTAATTCTGTTTCTAAAACCTGGTTAATTCATGTTGAGAATGTTCTTACTTCTGTTGAAGAGGTAGAAATTGTAAATGATTATAAATTATTTCAGAATCACCCTAACCCGTTTAATCCTTCAACAAAAATTACTTTTTCAATACCCGAAGCTTCTGAGGTTACATTAACAGTTTATAATATGCAGGGTGAAAAGGTTGAAATTTTAGAAAACGGATTTTTACAACCCGGTCTTCATTCTTACAGTTTTGATGCAAAAAATCTTGTATCAGGTGTTTATTTTTACGAAATCAGAACACCCTTTTATAAAGAAATGCAGAAAATGATTTTACTGAAATAAAGTTTAATTTGTGGTAATCTGAAAAACAGTCCGGTTTTCCGGACTGTTTTGTTTTAAACTTGCCCTATAGAAAAAAATTCCATCTGAAATAACACAATAATTTGAAAAAAGAATAAACAGGTAACAGGATAACCGGTGAATTTTTAAGGCAAAAGGGGAAATAAAATGTTCTCAGATAATGGCTAACAGGAACTAATTAGTTATTTTTAGGGTATAACTTATTTAAATTGATTACACAATTATATACGGAGAAAATATGAAAAAATTGATGGCATTTGTTCTCGCTTTCGGATTTATTACCTTTGCAACTGCACAATCTTTAGAAGAAATTATTGATAAACATTTTGAAGTTACCGGGCAAGCAAAATTATCTGAAGTTCAATCTATAATTTCAAAGGGTAAAATCTTACAAAGCGGGTTTGAAATCCCTGTTGAAATATATCAAAAAAGACCCTATAAGATGAGACTTGAAGGTAATTTTCAGGGTATGACCTTTATCCAGGTTGTTGAAGATGATAAAGGTTGGGGAATTAATCCGTTTATGGGCTCAAATGATCCTGTTGACTTAACCGATGATCAATTAGATGCTGCAAAAGATCAAGCAGTTATTGATGGACCCATAAAAAATGCTCTTGATAAAGGTTATGAATTTGAACTTCTAGAAAATGAGAAATTTAACGATGTTAATTGTTATGTTGTAAAAGTTACTAAAAAGAATGGTGATGATGCTAAATTTTTTATTGACTCAGAAGACTATCTCCTCCTCAAAATTGATGCTCAAACTTCGGTGATGGGTTCCAAAACCTGTCTCTTATACACATCTGACGCTGCCGACGACGGA
>JACSRR010000299.1 GCA_014879635.1 Ignavibacteriaceae bacterium
TAATCCTTACTAGTTGATTCAATCTCAGCTTCTTTAGTGGCGTAAATCTCTTTTACATGAAGAGTTGCGTTTTTGGGGCGACATGAAAAGGCCGACCAAAACTTTTATATCACGGCAAACTTGGTGATGAACCTCGCCGCTCGCGCTCGGGAAATCTTTGAGAGTTCCGAAGCTGATGAAAAATGACAACTTTTAGATTTAGTATTTCAGAACTTGCAATTGAAGGACGGAAGTCTCTCAGTATCAGTAAAAGAACCGTTCTTAACGATGTTGGACTTTAAGAATCGTCCGGAAGAATGGGGGCGGTGTGACTCGAACACACGAAACCCGAAGGTGGGGGATTTACAGTCCCTTTTAAATCGATTCCCTAACTTTCCTAATCCACCATTAAACTGTTGACTTCCCAATATTTACGAGGTAATCTGAGTTCTCAAAGATTCCCTTGGACGCTTCTAGCGTCATCACAATTTGGTTGGACAAGGGTTGGACAACTTTTAGACAGGAGTCCTCAATGGGATGGATCAAATCAAAATTTCAAGGCGTACGTTACCGCGAACACCCAACAAGAAAGCATGGCTTACTTCCAGACCGCTATTACACCATCTTCTACAAACTTGATGGGAAAATGGTCCAAGAAGCTCTTGGCTGGGCCAGTGAGTCTTGGGAAGAACAAATCAATGGTGAGAGAAAACGGGCCAATTGGACAGAAAAACGAGCAGCTGGCGTTTTAGCCGAATTACAGAAAAACCAAAGCGTAAGAACAGGGCCTAGGACCCTAAAAGAAAAACGGGCTATGCAAGAAAAAACTCAAGCCATTCTGAAAGCTGAAAGTTTGACTCTGGCTGAATTTTGGGAACAAGACTATCAGCATGTCTTAAAGGCCCGCATTAAGCCTGCATCATGGAAAAAAGAAGTCTCTCATTTTCAAAATCGCATTAACCCATTGATGGGAAATAAAGCTTTAACCTCTATCACCTCCGTGGATATAGAACGGATGGTTGACCAAATGCGAGCTGACAAGCTAACACCTCGGACACAGCAATACGCTGTGGGAACATTCTTTCGTATCTGGAAGCTTGCAGCCAAACGCAAGCTAGTTAAAATCGGAGATAATCCCGCAACAGCTATACCCGTCAAGCAAGTGAATAACGCTCGATTGCGTATTCTCTCTCCTGAAGAATTGAAAAGCATTCTCCAACACCTTGCTGCGTCAGATTCCCTGACACACGATATCACTTTATTCTGTGCCTACACAGGCTGTCGATTTTCTGAGGCTGCCCGCCTCAAGTGGGAACATGTGGATCTAGCTCGAAATGCAGCGCTCTTGACAGAGACGAAAAATAAAGATTCCCGAGAAATTTATTTAGAACCCGAAATAATATCCTTACTCGAACGCCGCATCCCAGGAAGAACAGGTGAATTCGTTTTCACAAAAAAAGATGGATCGCTCTTAATAGAGCCCCCAAAATCTTTTAAGGCAGCTGTCGATAAGTTGGGATTTAACAAAGATCGAGGCCCTCGTGACCGCATCACCTTCCATTCATTAAGGCATACAGCAGCTACATTTGCAGCCCGCAATCATATCGAAAAGAATTATAATTTTGATGATAGCGTAAAAAAGGTAATTTCAATTTACAATTCGATACTAAAAGAAAATTGACAACTAGTGGGGTAAATCTAAAAAAGATTGTTATCCGGCTCTCCGAAAGCAAAATAGAAAACATTATTCAACATTTCTTCACTCTTTAATAACTTTAACAGTAACTTCAACAATCCCGTCTCTTATCATATCTAATTCTAACGCAGCTCTGTAAGACAGGTCGATAATTCTGTTTTTAGTACCCGGAAAACGGTCATTAATTTTAACTTTTACCGAGCGGTTATTTTTAAGATTAGTTACTAAAACAATAGTATTAAAGGGAAGAAAGGGATGTGCCGCAGTAAACAGGTTCCTGTCATAATAGTCGCCTGAGGAGGTTTGTTTTCCTTGGTATGAATCGGCGTAATAAGTAGCAAATCCGTTATAGACTGCACCGCTTGTATCAGAATCACCGGTTTGATAGCGTGAGCTGCCTGAACAGCCCACAAATAATGTCAAAATTAGGAAATAAGATAGTTTGATTCTTAAGTGAAAATTATTTAGTTTTCATAATAAATACACCATCCCAATTATCGGGTGGAGGATTCTCTAAGTATGCGTGTGCCCTCTCAAGGTAGAGCTTAGAAACTGACTCATCCGGGTTAACGGTTATCGCTCTTTCGAATAAACTAATTGCTTCCTGAAAATTGCGTTCTTTATATTTCACCATAGCTTGACAATATAAATCAATTGATTCTTTGTAAGCCGGCGGTAAAGAAGCATCAACAAAATCGATTAATTCGTAAACAATAAGCGGTTTTGTTTTTCCTTTAACAACTAAATGGTCTAATTCACGGGTAATAAATTGATCTTTTACATACTCGTAAGTAGTTTCACTTATCATAATGTTGGTACCGTAAGGTTTATTAGCACCTTCTAACCTTGAACCCAGATTTACATTATCACCCATAACAGTATAATCAAATCTCTGCGTACCGCCCACATTACCAACAACCATTGGTCCTGAATTAATACCAATTCTAACATCAATTAAAGGTTGCCCTTCTTTTTTCCATTTTTCCCGCATTTCTCTGATTAATCTTTGCTGTTCAATTGCAGTTTTGCACGCCAAAAATGCATGATCTTCTTGTGGGATAGGAGCACCCCAGAAAGCCATTACGGCATCTCCTATAAACTTATCGAGAGTACCTTTATTTTGCATAACTGATTGAGACATAGCACTCAGATACTCATTCAAAAATTTAACTAAATCTTCCGGGTCTTTACTTTCAGAGAATGTTGAAAAACCGGCAATATCAGAGAAGAAAACAGTTAATTCTTTTTTCTCGCCCCCTAATTGTAATTTTTCGGGGTCAGATACCAATGCATCCACAATAGTCATATCAACATATTGAGAGAACATTCCTTTAATCTGAGCTTTTTGCCTTCTTTCTAAGACAAGAAAGTAAGCCGTAGAAGAAAAATAAGCAAGTACAATACCAAGTGCCGGACCCAAAAATGAGAAATAGACCTTAAATTCTACAAATGAAACATAAGATAGATGCCTCATACCAAAAAACAAACCGGCAGCTAAAACAATAGCGAGAATTTCATAAGCAAAATTCATTTTTGTTTTGAGTTCTCTGAAGTATGAAGAACCGTAAAAAATACCGAAAATAAGAACAATAATTAAGAGGTAATCTAAAAACGGATTTAATTTTCGGATAAAGTTTCTATCTAATATACTTTGTATTGCGTTGGCGTGAAACTCAACTCCATACATCATATTGGCGCCTGATTTATCGCTTGTAGCAAATGAAACAGGAAGAACATCACGGTCTTCTTCCATAGTGGAACCAATTAACACTATTTTGTCTTTAAATGCACCGCTGTGCAAGAGTCCGCTAAATTCATCATCCCAGATATTTAGATCTACACCGTATTCTAATTCATCTTGAGTAGCAAATTCAGCATCATCAAGAATATTTATAAAATCAAAATGAGGGAATGTTCTTGATGCCCCGTAGAAATTTATCAACATACTAATGTTATCAAACTTAGGAACCTCAATGTTACCTATAACAAATGCATCAACAAGATTTTTGGAGAGGTATTGAGGAGGTAAACCGAGAGCTTTATTAACTAAGGCAAAACCGAAACTTGGTACAAGCTCCTCAGATGAAGATGAATACATAAAAGGGAGATAGCGACGGTGTACGCCGTCATTATCGGCAACAACTTGAACTATTCCAATTGAAGAATCAGCAAAGAAAAATACATTGCCGTAGTCTTCAGCTTCTCTTTTAATTTGGAATTTAACAGCTGAACCATCTTCACCATCAACACCAACATTGCCTTCTATATTTGTTGCCTTGCCTGCAACTACAACATTTCCGCTTTCTCTAATTGCGTTTATCAAGGTTGAATCATCTTCTTCGGAGAAGATGTTCTTACTTGACATCAGAATATCTATCCCTACCGCCTTTGCGCCCGCGGCATTAAGATTTCGAACAACTTTGGCAAAAAACTCACGGGGCCAGGGCCATTTTCTTTGGTCAACCGGAATACCGTTGTAAGTATTCTGAGTTATCTCAACAATAACAACCTTGGCAGAATCAGGGAAAGGGATTTTACCACGAACTCTAAAGTTTTCGTCAAGTTGTTTTAATTGAAGTTCTTTTAACGGTTGAATCGAAAAAAGAACTTCCGAATCAATAACAATTACAATAAATGAAAGAACAGCACAGATTATAAATTTCCATAACTGTTCTTTCCATGATCTCTTTTTTTTCATTCGTTAAATTTAGAATAAATCATAACGGGTTGATAAACCAATAACTGAATCATTAGGTCCTAAATCATTAAGTAAGTAACGGAACTGAAGATTCAAACTAAAATTAGAGTAGATAAAGTATTGCGCACCGGCATCAAATCCGTAACGGGTAATATCACCTAGGTAAGGATTGAATGAAGCGTTAAATACTAAATCTCTGTTCATTAAGAAATAGCGGGCACCCAATGAAAATGAGTAAAACACAAAATCAGTACCGGCAATTTCATTTCCGCTGTAGTTAAAATTTAGGAAAGAAGTAAGGTCTTTATCCCAATTTTGATTTGTAGCTAACAATAAAGTTAAACTTGTACTGTTAATTTTTCTGAGACTATTGTCATCTCTTTTAGCATAGGAGGTTGAAAGAGAAACATTCTGGTCTATTCCTAAATTAAATCTGTGGTTAATTTGAAACGAGAATCTGTTTACTGCATCATCAACCGCATAAATACCATAAATTGGGTCAATTAAATCAAGAGTGTTTTTATTAGCATTTCTGGTATATCCGATAGAAAAATTTGGAAGAGAATAAGACGGATAATAAGAAACGCTAAAATTCAAAGTAGTAAAGGTAGTTGTAGAAAGTTTGTTTCCTTGTCTATTATCTTTTAATTGTTCATATCCTGCTTGAATGAATAGTTTATTTTCAAACAGTCTTAAACGGTCAACAATATTAATACCAGCAACATCATTTCTTGTAAAGTTGTTACCAAAAGACACGAAGTCAAACCCTCTATAGATATAAGATGCTCTGATGTAGTTATCAAAATAGTTTAATGAAAGGGCTGTTTCATACGCTAAGGTAGAAAGCTCTTCCGGCTTTAAAGGAGTTATAAACTGGTTAAATGTGATAAACTGACTGATTATATCTTTAAGTTTTTTGATGTCTTCGGGATTTGTTTTAAATGTACCGTCAGCAGCAAAAACTTGGTCAATTCTTTCATTAGATAAGGTACCTGTTGTAATATCTTTATTAATTACGCTGAAAGCACCTTGCCCTGTAATTTGAATTCTTTGGTCATCAAATGATAGTGCTAAATCTGTACCGATAACCAAATTTTCTTGAGCTGTACGGGCAATTAGAGAAGAAGCTAAATCATCTTTTGAGTGTAAATAAGATAGACCGAACTTAAATGTTTCACCTGCATGAAAGGAGGGTCTTACAGCAAAAAGATTACGCTTGTAAGTACCAAAATTAACCCGGGCGAGTGATGAGTCAGGTAAAACAAATAAATCTGTTCCTAATGCTACGGTTCCTTTAGGTAAAATTTCGATAATTCTTCCGTCAATACCTCTGTTTATTTCACCATAAGAAGCATGTAAGTTAAAAAAGCCTGCGCTAACTTGACCTGAAATACCTCTAACTCTTTTACCGGACATAATAAGAGTAGGGAAGTCAGGAATATAATCACCGCCATGAATTTCAAAATAGTCATGCTTTAGAGAAACGCGGTATCTGTTATTTGGTTGTAAATTTCCTTTTTCTTCTGAAGTGATGTAAAGATTACTTTCTAAAGTGAAACCTTCATAATCAACAGTACCATCTAATCCTACATTATTATACCAATTATTGATGGCATTTACTGATTCATTTCTTGATTCACCGCGCAATCTCATATTGTATTTTACGGCTGAAACGCCAAAATTTCTAAATCCTGTTGGCTGAATACTAAAAGATTGAGTAATACCGTGATAATATTTACCTGTGTTATCATATAGTTCAATTCTAAGTACAAGTGGTTTACCGGCGGAGAATAATTGAGGTGCAGAAGAGCCTAATAAAATTAAGAGGTCATCGGCAAATGCTACCAAATTAGTTACATTAACCTCATTGATAAAAACTTTAGTTGCTGCTTTATCAACATTGTCATTTGCTTTTAGTAAAGAAACGGTTATTAATGCATCTTCTTGGGTCATAACTTGACCAGGTTCTGGGCTTAATATAATAATCTCAGAGTCTTTAGGGTCAACCCCAACAACTGTTTCTTGAAGTACATTACCCGTTAAAGCTTCAAAAGGATAGTATGATTCAACTCCTCCTTTACCTGAAATCAGAAAATAATATTCTAAACCGGGTTGCTGTACATAAGCAGCCGGGATAACAGCCGAAGCACTACTTGATGAAAGCACCATCTCTTGAAATCTATATTCACCAGCACCAAAAGTTTTGTAAGCTAGAGTGATATTTTCAACTAAGTTTGAACTCAAAAATTCAACTCTAATTCTTACATCTTGACCTTCACGCGCCGGTGTAATTTTAACTCCGGAAATTATATCACTAACTTGCGAAAAAATGTTTGATGAAAGTAAAAAAAATAAGCATAATGCAACATTAAAACGCATTAGAGCTTTAACAAGACTCATACGGCCTCCTGAGGTTTCAAATAATTTTGTATTTATTAGTTGGCAAACTAAATAATTTTAATTAAATAGGAAATTATCCACAGTTAAAATTATAAAAAAAGCCCGGAATTTAACCGGGCTTTTAAAATAATTAGGATTAATCTACAAAATACTCGATGACTATGTCACCGGCAGTTGATTGTAGGATTATTCTTTTAAGGTTTGTTTTTTTACTTGTGTTAACCTGATTTAATACCGATTGGTTATTCGGTTCAGGAATAATCTGTCCGTCAGGTCCAACATTTACAAAGTTACCGCCTGAAAGGGCAGCGGCTTGCTGAGCACCTAATAACGCTTGAAGATCAACATAACCTGAGAGAAGAACAAAAAGAGTAAACTCCGGTGAAGAATTTATGAAAAATTCAGTACCACGGATAGACGCCACGAGTGTGGGGGTAGTTACTTTGAAATCGCCACCGTCTTGTTTTTTAACATCAAAAACAACTTGACCGGCATCAACATGAGTATTCTTGTTAACATTATTCCCATCTTTTTCGGAATAAATTTTAACTACTGAATTTTCTCTTACCGTAACTACAGAATTATCTGTAAATTTAACTAAAACCAATGATTTATCACCTGTTTTAATCTCATCCGAAGATTTTAAAGCTGTACCAACTTTAAGATCGCCCCATGCACCGCTACCTGATTTAAAAGTAACCGAATTCACTACTTTTGTAACAATTGCAACCGCAGAGTTCAACTCAGATTCAGGCACATGATTTGCAGCAAAAAAGAAAGTCAGTGAGAAAAGCCCTACTAATGATTTAAGAAAAAACTTTTTCAATTTTAAACTCCTTACAATTATCTTAAGTTAATAGATGATAGTTCATCAGGATTACCGAGTAAATAGCTGAGTAAACTCAAAAGTTCGCCTATAGGAATAGGACTACCATCTTCATTTACAAAACCGCTAAATCCGATATTGCCCGAACCTAATGCGGTATAAATTCTTGGGTCAATTTTTTCTGGTGGGAAAAAAGCTAACAATGAGGCTAATAATTGAGCCACACCGGTATTAGGAGAACTACCTAAAATTTTAAATACTTCAGGGGTGGTTGTTACCAGCGTGCCGCCGCCCGGTCCGGGAATTTGTGCTTTAACCTGCCATACAATAACATCACCTGGATTCCAAACTACTTCCATAATGCTACGAAGGTCAACATTTGTTGAGGCACCAACAGATCTGTTAGTAATAAATGTTGCATCCGAATTTAATGCTGTAATAAGAACAGATGCGTTTTGCACATCTGCACCGTCGGGTACTTTACAAGCTCTGATAATATATTCAGAAGCGCCCTGAATACCTGTCCAGTTTGCAAAAATACTCTGTTCGGGAACAGTTTGTAAGTTTCTGGGATAAATTATCTCAAAATTTTGAGCAGGGTTAGTAAATGTAACTTCTTGTTGGTCAAATCCCCAAGGTGTACCGTCAGGTCTATAAACTAATATTTGGATCCTGTATGTTCCTGAAGGATTACCTTTAGCAAGATTTTCGTCAATAATAGGTTTATTAGATTCGTCTTCGGCTATTCTTATGTCATCGTTGCCAATTTCATCATTATAAAAAAGCCGGGAGGTTAAAGGTTCGGTTTTCATTCTATAAACAAAATTGAAGTTTGTTTCTTGTGGTCTTCTCCACTCAAATCTGGCTTCAACAATAACTTGTTCACCGGTAGGAACGATATCAACAGAAAAAAGGCGAGGGGAACCCTGCAAACCGTTAGCCGGTATAATTGATGGTAGTGTAATTGCACCCAAATCACCAAAAATTGAAATTCTAACTTGTGTTTGTGAGTAACTAACAAAGCTAAAGAACAACATTGTGATTATTAATATGTGTCTTAACCTGGGCATTGTACCTCCGTGGTTTTGATTTTAAAAAAATTTGCACACTTTAAGGAAACTTTATGTCAAAATTAATACATTAACTTAAATTAAGTCAAAAAAAAAAATATTAATTTTGCTTTTTTTAGGTATTAAATTAA
>JACSRR010000076.1 GCA_014879635.1 Ignavibacteriaceae bacterium
CCTGCCATCAATTAATATTTTATGTATTTATTCACAATCCATTTCCAAATTTCTGTAAATACCAAAGAACTAAAAGCTGCAACGGCAATAAGTATGACCTCCATTGTTGTTAAGTGAACAACCTGAAAGGCGCTCATTGTAGCCGAATTGCTAAATATTAAGATAGTAAGGGCTAAAGCAATTCCGATATTATACAACAACGCTTTGTTACTGAAAAACGGTATTTGGAAAATTGATTTGTGCAACGATCTAAAATTAAAACCGTTTAGAAGTCTAATAAAAATTAAACAGAGGAAAAATACTGTTATACTTTCAGCTTCAACAGTTTTTATATCAATTCCTTCTGCAAGTCTGGTGTGATATGCAAAAACATAAACACCGAAAGTAACAAATGTAACCCAGATACCTGAACCTGCTATCATCCAGAGGGAGAACTTATTAAGCAAACCTTCTTTAATGTTGCGGGGTTTATTGTTCATTATTCCAGGTTCGGGAGGTTCAACGCCCAATGCAATTGCTATTAAGCCGTCCATAATAAAATTCTTAAACAAGATTTGAACAGCTGTTAATGGAATAGGGTATGCAAAAAGCATAGTAATTAATATCGCAAACACGGTACCAAGGTTTCCGCTTAAAAGATAGATCAAATATTTTTTAATATTCTCAAAAATACTCCTACCTTCTTCAACAGCAGAAACAATTGAAGTGAAATTATCATCGGTCAAAATCATATCTGCGGCTTCTTTACTCACATCGGTACCGGTAATGCCCATAGCAACTCCGATATTCGCTTTTTTAAGAGCAGGTGCGTCATTAACACCGTCACCGGTCATAGCCACAATATTTCCCTTTTTCATAAGAGCGTCAACAATTCTAAGCTTGTGAGCAGGTGAAATACGGGCGTACACCTCGGTAGTATTAACTTTTTCCTCAAACTCAGCTTGAGAAAGACTTTCAATTTCTTGTCCGGTAAGTGCATCACCACCGCGCATAATTCCAAGTTCTTTTGCAATAGCAACTGCTGTAACTTTATGATCACCTGTAATCATTAAAGGTTTAATTCCGGCATTTTCGCAGATAGCAATTGCATCTTTAACCTCCATTCTCGGAGGGTCAATCATACCGACTAAACCGAGGAAGGCTAAACCTTCCTGAACTTGGTCGTTAAATTTATCTGACTCGTTTACTTTGAAGGCAATAGCAAGAACTCTGAGTGCAGAAGAGGCAAACTCATCATAAACTTCAAAAATTCTCTTTCTCTTACTCTCGTCAAGTTCAACAATATTTCCGTTGTCATAATAACCGGTGCAGCTATTGAGCACCATTTCGGGGGCGCCTTTACAAAACGAATAATATTTCCCTTCAAATTTATTAACTGTTGTCATCTTTTTCGTTTCAGAGGAGAAGGGTATTTCAAAAACCCTTTGAGAGTCAGCGTTTATTTTTACCGTGTCTATTCCGAATTTTGCAGCGGTAACTAATATAGCGGCTTCAGTAGGATCACCGACAATTCCCCAAGATTTATCTTCCTCAATTTTCAATGAGGTATCATTGCAAAGTGAACCGGCGTACAACATTAAATTTAAAGATGAAGAATCACTTGTAGTTGTAACTTTTGTATTATTTAGGGTGATATCTCCTACAGGGGCATAGCCGCTACCGCCGACTTCAAAAATTTCATTTCCGGAAAAGATTTTTTTGATGGTCATCTCATCTTGAGTGAGGGTACCGGTTTTATCCGAACAAATAATATTAATTGCGCCCAAAGTTTCAACGGCTGGGAGTTTCCTAATTAAAGCTCTTCGTTTAACCATTCTCCGAACGCCAAGAGCCAGACTAATAGTAACAACTGCAGGTAAAGCTTCGGGTATTACGGCAACAGCCAAGGCAACGCCCCACACAAATAATTTCATAATATCGGGGTCGTTTATATATCCTATTGCAACCATTACAATAGCTAAGCCAATTGCAAAGATACCGAGTTTTTTCCCGAGTGAGTCAAGGTTGATTTGAAGCGGTGTTTTATCCGTTTCAGTTGATTGAAGCATACCGGCAATTTTACCGAATTCAGATTGCATTCCTGTTGCCGTTACTATTGCCGTTCCTCTTCCGAATGCAACAGAAGTACCGCTAAACACCATATTATGCTGATCACCTAACTGATGGTTTTCTCCGGGGATTGGGGTGGTAATTTTTTCAGCGGGGAGCGATTCACCGGTGAAAGCTGCTTCTTCAAGTCTTAGATTTGAAGCTTCAATCAAACGGGCATCAGCAGGTACTCTATCACCCATTTTAATTTTAATTATATCACCCGGCACTAATTCTTTTGCAGGAATATGGTCTTCTTTTCCGTTCCTGATTACAACAGCATTTGGTGAAGCCATTTTTCTAAGAGATTCTAACGCTTTACCTGCTCTAAATTCTTGTACAAAACCTAAGACGCCTGCAAGAATTACTATCACAATTATAGAAACAGATTCTAATCCATGACCCGTAAAAGCAGAAATTATTGCGGCAATAATCAATATTACTATTAACAATGAAGTAAATTGATTAATAAGAAGCATTAATGCAGATTCTTTTTTAACCTCTTCTAATTCATTTAATCCAAATTTTTCAAGCCGCTGTTTTGACTCACTCTCAGTTAATCCTGTAAGAGTACTATCTAATTTATTTAAGGATTCTTCAACAGTTAGGTTATAAAAGGAAAACTTTTCTATTTTATTATTGGGCATTATAATTCCGTAGGTTTAATACTTCTAATTTAGTGAATATGCGATAAAAAAATGTGATAACAATAATTTGAGGATATTAAATATTATTGCTATTAATAGAAAAATGGTGTTTTTTCTTCAGCCAAAAAAAAATTATTTTTCAACATGAAAAAGTACTTTTATTTTATCTTTTTACCGCTACTTAGCAATATTTTTTTTCAGACTTGCAATTCAGATTTTCCCATTAATGAGAGAATCTACGAAACCGGTTTAAAGTTCCAAAACCAAGATGCAAAAACAGTTGTTTTAATGGATGATGCTGAAAACCGGATAAAATTAGTCGGTTTTGTTTTTACTCATTGCCCTGATATTTGTCCTATGACAATTAACAACATGAAATTAGTTCAGGAAGCATTGCTGAAAGAGGGCATAAGCGACCCTCAATTCATTGCAATTACATTTGACCCTGAAAGAGATAGCATTCCCGTTCTTAAAAAATATTTAGAAATAAGAGAAGTCAACGAAGGAAACTTTGAATTTTTAACAAGCACCACTCAAAATATTAATAAACTATTAGACTCTTTCGGAGTATTTGCAGCTGCAGGGGATACAACTTATATTGGTTCTGATCCGTCTTACTTCTTTGCACATACAGATAGAATTGCACTTGTTGATCAAAAGAATAGAATAAGGAAAGAATATCAAGGAAGTGTGATTAATATTGAAGAAATTGTTAACGACATTAAAAAACTCAGGTAAATACAATGATTTTATTTTTGATAATTCTTACTACATTTTTTCAAGACAACTCTATTAAAATTTCAGATTCATGGGTAAGACCTGCTTTTGAAAACTCAAATAGCGCCATTTATTTTCAGATTGAAAATAATTCAGGTAAATCTGATTTTTTGACCGGTGTAGAATCAGAAATTGCTCAGTTGACTGAAATTCATGAAACTTTCAGTGAAGGGGATAAACTGATGATGAGAAAAATTGAGAGTGTTGAAATTAAAGCAAATTCAAAGTTTGACTTCAAACCCCGTGCTCACCACATCATGTTAATTAAGCTTAAAAAAGATTTGAAAATTGGAGATAAGGTTGAGTTTACTCTCATCTTCAAAAATGCCGGTAAAAAGAATGTAGTTGCTATAGTAAAAGAACAAAACTCAAAAAAGAAGTAATTTAAATCTAAAATTAACTTTCGGTAAAGTCAAAAAGCCATTTGTGTAATTCAATTAATTCAAGATAGTTTACGAACATCATTTCGGCAAAATCCGGGGAAGTAAGAGTTTCTTCCTGAATATTTTTGAAAGCATAAACTCCGGTGTGTAATCCAAGATTTTTTATTTCCTCAGGTAGATTGCCAAGTTCTTTTGGTAATCTCTTTAAGGTTTTACCTCCGATAGAAAAATTAGAAGACTCCAATTTTTTTATTATTTCTAAAAGTTCGAATGAGTTTTGACGATTCTTAATAAATCCTCTGTATTTTTCTAACAGTGGTTTATCCATAAAATAGATTCCGTTAGCATAAAAACAATTATCAGGTTCAATATGTAAGTAAAAGCCCGAACTTTGATTTCTTCCTACACTACCTTCCCACATCAAAATACCGAGATTTTTTTTATAAGGAGTTTTGTTTTCCGAAAATCTTGTATCTCTATTAAGTCTGAAAATTGATTTATTTACTTTTGGTTCGGCAATTAAACCGGGCATTATTTCTTTTAATTTCATACCTACTGTAGTTACAAACTCACGGGCAGGAGCTAAAAGATCATTCTCGTATAGTGATTTGTTAGTGTTGAACCACTCTGTATTATTGTTTTCGGAAAGTAGTTTTAAGTATCCAATAGTTGAGACAGGGAAAGAATTTTTAGCTTTCAAAATTTATATCACTCCTGTTTATTTCAAATAAATCAATATTTCCTCCGGATAGAATCAATCCGGTTTTACTTCCTTTAAAAATTTCAGGGTATTTTAGAACTACCGCTAAAACAGTTGCAGATGAAGGTTCAATCACAATTTTCAACCTTTCGTAAATTAACCTCATGGCAGCAAGTATTCCTGAATCTGATACTGTGAAAATGTTTTTTACATTCTCTTTAATAATTGGGTATGTTTTATCTCCAAGCGAGGTAAGTAATCCATCAGCAATAGTTTTTGGATTAACTGACGGGTAAATAACACCATCGTTAAAAGAGCGGTAAGCATCATCGGCACATTCAGGCTCTGCTCCAAATACGGCAGTTGTTCCGGAAAAATATTTAACCGAAAGCGATGTTCCGCTTAACAAACCGCCTCCACCTACAGGTGCAACAATATAATCAAAACCGGGGTTATATTCTATAAGCTCCTTAGCTGCGGTAGATTGACCTGCTATTACATCATAGTTATTATATGGGTGGATGAAATAAGCACCGGTTTTATCAACTATATTTTGCAGTGTCTTTTCTCTTGATTGTTGATTATTCTCCGAAAAAGTAATTTCACCGCCAAATGCTTTAACAGAATTTACTTTTATTTTTTTTGAATTTTGAGGCATAACTATATAAGCTTTTACACCCGCAATTTTGGCAGCATAGCTAAGGGCAGTTGCATGATTACCGGAGGAGTGAGTTGCAACACCGTTTTTCAGGTGAATTGGGTTTACTGAGAGTACTGCATTTGTAGCACCTCTTGCTTTAAACGCACCAATTTTTTGAAAATTTTCACATTTGAAGAATATTTCGCAGCCACATAATTTATTTATTGATTGCGAAGTTAATACCGGTGTTTTAAAGATATAATCTGAAATTCGTTTATGTGATGCTTCAATATCAGATTTTGATGGTGTTTTTGATAACATAATCAATCGATAATTTTTTTGATATCTTTATCTCTACCTAACACAATTAAAATATCGTCAGGTTCTAAAGTTGTTGATGCTGTTGGAACTCCATAAATTCTTTCAACAAATTTTTCACTCCCTTCATCTCTTGAGTCTGTGGGATATTTTCGCTTAATTGTTATCAGGTTAATATTATATCTAATTCTCAAATCTAATTCGAGGAGTGATTTACCGACAAAAATCTTCGGAACCTTCACATAAATGATTGAATAATCATCACCAAGTGGTATAGAGTCAATAATTTCTTCAGAGCTGACCAATGCAACAATTTGTCTTGCAATTTGAACATCGGGCACCACTACTTGATGAACGCCGAGCTTGGTTAGAATGTTTAATTGAAGGCTTGAAGCTGCTCTTGCAATAACCTTTTTTACTCCAATTTCAAGAAGAAGCACTGAGGTTAGAATGGTTGATTCAAAATCATCAGGACCAATTGCTACAATAGCGGCATCAACTTTGTCAATACCTTCGTTTTTTAAAGCTCTCTTATCGGTAGAATCTAATCTAACCGGCATTGTAACTTTATCTTTAATTTCTTCAACTTCTTCCATATTTTTATCGATTGCAATCACTTCGGCGCCTGTTTCAGATAAAGTAATGGCAATACTTTTGCCTAAATCACCTAAACCGATAACACAATATTTTTTTTTCATTTATATATTCCTATAAAGTTGAAATATTTTCATTCGGATATTGACTGTTAACTTTTTCCGGTTGTTTTGACAGAGCAAACAAGAGAGTAACAGGACCAATTCTTCCTATAAACATTAAAATAATAACTATAATTTTACCCGGATCGCTTAGATCTGAAGTTATACCTTTAGAAAGTCCTACAGTTGCAGATGCAGAAAAAGCCTCAAAAGCAATATCAACCAAATCATGGTGTTCTGTAATTGAGAGAGCGAAAATACCTAAAACAACAAAGAACACAAAAACAAAAAAGATTAAGAAAGCACCTTTAACAATTTCATCTGAAATAGAACGGTTTTTAGTTCTAACAACATCAGAATTTTTTAATGCCGCTACAATTGAAAGAACTATGATTGCAAAGGTAGTAGTTCTTATTCCACCTCCAGTTCCGCCGGGTGACCCCCCGATAAACATAAGGAAAATTACTAATAATGCAGAAGGGTCTCTAAGTAATGCCGTATCTATGGTATTAAAACCGGCTGTTCTTGAAGTTACCGATTGAAAGTAAGAGTGGAAAATTTTATCATACCAAGTCATACCTGCTAAACTTGCATCCACCTCTAAAATATAAAATACTGTAGCACCAAATACTATCAGGAATGCGGTGGTTACAAAAATAATTTTAATTTGAAGTGGCAGTTTCACTTTAATTCTCATTTCGCCTTTTTTGTGGGAGAAATAATGTTTGATACCGATAATTGTTGGGAAACCAATTCCTCCAAGAATAATTAAAACGGAGATAACAAAAATGAATATATGATTTGCGTGAATAACAGGCTCCATCAATCCGGCTGAGTTAAGCGAAAACCCTGCATTACAAAATGCAGAAACTGCATGAAACATTGAAAAATAAACAGCTTGCATCGGTTCTGCAAATTGTTCTCTAACTGAAAAGTACATAATTGTTGCTCCCATTCCCTCAATAATAAAAGTAACAAGTATCAGCAACGAAAGTACTTTTTGAATAGCATTCATATTATCTTCATGTATCATTTCTTTGAGAATTACCTTCTCTTTGATGCCTAATCCTCCCGAAAGAAAAATTGCAAGAAAAGTAGTGAAAGTCATCAAACCAAGCCCGCCGACTTGAAAAAGCAGCATAATTATTGTATGCCCAAATTGAGTGAAATAGGTAGCAGTGTCTTGAACAATTAATCCTGTAACACAAACAGCACTGGTAGCTGTGAATAGTGCATCTATAAATGTAATATTGCTATCAACTGTGGATGCAGGAAGCATTAATAATCCTGCACCGACTAAAATAGTTATTAGAAAAGAGAGTAAAAGGAGTCTTGCAGGATGAATTTTTGATTCTAAAATATTTTTATTTAGTCTCAATGCACTTAAACCTATCCCCAACACAATATAAATCTGTGCCAAAACAATATAAATATAGGTTATATCGTTGAGTTTAAATTCAGAGGAGATTCGCTGAATTATACTTCCGCCAATGAGAGTTAGTATAAACTCTATAAAAATAAAAAGTGTAACTACCGATTCTATGACATGACTTCTGAGAAATTCGATTTTATTTTTTTCAAAATAGAAACGGGATAAAAAGTAGAGAATATAAATTAATACTACAATTGGGGCTATCATGTGCAAAATAGTGTCGTATTCTTCACCCAGGTTCAGTCCATACTCTAATAGTATTGAAAGTAACCCGATAACAGCAGAAACAACTATAACAGTTCTTAAAATGCTAAGGTATTTTAATCTAAAACTTTGGTTTTTTGAATCCATTAATTTTCTTGCTTCCGGTTTGTAATTAGAAAGTCCATCACAGTTTTGTTTAATTGGTCAATTAGCAGGCTCTCATACTTTGAATCAAAAAGGGTGATATTAAGTTTTAACCGGTAAATATTTTCTGTGTAACTAACACTCTTAATAAAGATTTCAGGTTCTTTATGAATGTACAACAAAAAATTTGAGAGCGCCGCATCCTTAATAATTTCTTTTGCAATTTCGGGTTTAATATCTAAGGGTAGCTCAAATTCAAGACTGACTACCTCTTCTTTTTTCCCCAAATTCACATTTTCAAGCGGATTATTTAAGTAAATAGAATTTGGTAAATAAACAGTATAACCAAGTTCATTTGTAATTTCTGTAGTGAACCATCTGATAGCTACTACATTACCCTGATAACCTGAAATTTGAATAAAATCTCCCTCGTTAAACAAATTGGACGAAGATATTAAAAACCTCCCAAGTATATTTTTAAAGAAGGGGACTAATGCAAAAAGCGAAGTTATCAATAAAGTCGAAAAAATTATTAGCGGTACTATCTCTGATTTTCCAAAGATATTAAGGTAAATCAATGATACAAATATTACCCAACTTGATGCTTTAAATACAGTGAAAACTTTTCTACTGAACTGCTTTCCTCTATTTTGATTTTTATCTTGATTTAGATCTTGATCTTAATCTTAA
>JACSRR010000075.1 GCA_014879635.1 Ignavibacteriaceae bacterium
TAGAAAAAAGAAGTAAAGGTAATTTCAAATAATTTCTCAAAAAATAAATCAAAAATTAGAGAATTGAATATTTCGAAAATAAAGAGAAATGTAGAACGGAAAAAATCTTAATTCAAACGGTTTTTATGGCTTATAGGATTATTCGGAAGCAAAAAATAATTTAACCTTAGAGTTTACAACCAAAACAAAGAGAGAATTTAACTTTCAATTTTAGCATCAATTTTTATAAAGTAAATTGTACGCAAAAGAAGATTGATAACATAAAATAGTGCTACTATTTTGAAAATAGAGTAACACTTTTCTTTAGTTTACTATGAATTTTTTGTTAAAGTTTAGTATATTTTAATTTAGAATCAATCTTTTACAAACATATTTCATTCATACGAATCAGGTATCTAATGAATAATTTGAAACTGACCGACTTTGGTCCCATCAAAGAGGCAGACATCGAATTTGGTGATCTTACTTTATTTATAGGGGCTCAAGCAAGCGGTAAGAGTGTGGTTCTTCAGCTTGCAAAACTTTTACAAGATAAAAAGCAGATCCGGAATACATTAAATCAGTACGCCTTTACTTGGGGTGATACAAAAGAAGAGATATTCGAAAGATATTTCGGTGAAGGGATGTCGGCACTTATAAAAGAAAGCACTAATGTTACTTTTAACGGAAAAAAATACGACCTTAATAAGTTAAAACCTCAAAGGGGCGAGCTAAAAAATACTACTGCTCAAGAATCAATTTTTTATATACCCGCCCACCGGGTACTTTGTGTTCAAAAAGGTTGGCCAAATTATTTTAGCGATTACGATAGTTCAGATCCGTATGTTTTAAGAAATTTCAGTGAGACTCTTAGACTATCTATCACTCAGGAAATGTTAGACAAACAGTACTTTCCTCAAAACAACAAAATGAAAAAAGTGCTGCGTGATGCTATCAATCGTGAAATATTTCATGATAGTATTATTGAAATAAAAAAAACTGATAGACACAGATTTGTTTTAAATGTTAATAAAGATTCTCTCGGATTTGGGCAATGGAGTACCGGGCAAAAAGAATTTCTACCCCTTTTAATGAGTTTTTACTGGTTGTTTCCTGCGGCAAAAGTTGCAAAAAGGAATAAAATTGAAATTGTAGTTATAGAAGAACCCGAGATGGGATTACACCCTAACGCAATTAAAACCGTGATTTTAAATGTACTGGAACTGTTATTCCGCGGATATAAAGTTATAATTTCAACACATTCTAATGTACTTTTAGACTTTGTATGGGCATTTAATTTAATTAAAGCACATAAAGGCAATATAAATGACATTCTTGAATTATTTGGTATTAAAAACGTAAATTTTGCAGAAGACCTTAAAGATGTTTTAGAGAAAAAAATTAAAACCTACTATTTTAAACACACCTCGCAAGGGGTTGAGGTTAAAGATATTTCGAGTTTAGATGCAAACAGTGAGGATGATGATATTTCAGATTGGGGCGGAATTTCCTCTTTTACTTCAACTGCTGCCGAGATTGTTTCACGATTGGTTAGCATAAATGAGTAACTCAGGCTCCAAGGTTTCAGCTTTTAAAGAGGCTGTTATTAATACACCTGATGTAAAAATGGGATATATGAGTGGGTTAAATGCTCTTAATAGACAAGAAAAAATTAAAATTAATTTGGCAGATCTCTCTTTATTGGAGGGAAGTTTAGATATTGATGAAAGTACAAGGCAGTTATATCCAAATGAAAATCGTTGGGATTATGCAATAGGATACGCCGGAAAGATTTATTTTGTCGAGTTTCATTCTGCTTCATCAAAAGAAGTGAAAGTTGTTATAGCAAAACTAAATTGGTTAAAAAAATGGTTAAAAGTTGCTGCGCCCATTGTTGATAGTTTAAAAAGTGATACCCCTTTTCATTGGATTCAATCAGGTAATTTTAAAATTCTAAAAGATTCAAAGTTTTATAGACAAGCCGCACAACACGGAATTTTACCAAAACCTAAATTAAATATTCCGTAAATTAGTTTACTCCCTGTTATTCAATGCTGCCGGCTTAAGGCTTTTTTATGCCCGATATTTATTTTTTACACTTCTAACAATCAAGAACGAAGAACAATTTATTCTTTGCCTTCTGCGGTTAGAATTTATAACATGCGACCGCCTCCGGGGTCGAATCCTTAATACTTTATTAATTGCTACAAACATATCATCCCGCCGGGATGAAAAACTACACCATCATCTTGCTTCTTTTCCATGTCATCTGTAAGCGTTCCCGACAATCCCGAAGGGGTCAGGATTTGGAGAAATCACAACTAAATTCCTGCGTTTCGCTTTTCAACTTTGCTCCCAACCGGGCAAAGAGCGAACTTTCCCTTCTGGGCTTTATTGCCATATAGGGTTAAATTATTTTGCCTCTAAAAAATCATATAAACCGAAACATTTAGGGTCATTTTAAGTATAAAAATTAAATTATGCAACAATTGTTGATAAAAATCATATTTTTGCAGTAATTGTAAAATCTTTTTGAATAAAAACCGTCCAAAAATGAAAAAATTCTTGTTTACTGCCATTTTAATCTTAATTGGCATGTCTTCATTGAGCAATGCTCAATCAGGTTACACGGTTGTACTTGGCTCTTCAACAAATCCGGATATGGCACTTAAACTTAAAGACCGTTTAAGCAATCTTGGTATAAGTGTCTATTTAATGGAAGCAACAATCAATATTGGCAAAACATACCGCGTTTGTTCCGGCTTTTTTACCGATGTTAATCCCGCCTATTCCGAAAGAAATCGTCTTGTTCAAATTACCGGTATTACCGATGCCTGGCTAAATATTACGGACGCTGCCGAATACAACAGACTTTCGGGAAATACATCTAATTCTCTTCCCGATGAAACTCCTGTTGTTCAAAATGACCCCGAACCGGAAATTAACCCCAACCTTTTAGAACCGGGTCCCGTTGTTATCGAACCTGAAAATGAGCCCGTTGAAGTAGTAACGGAAAGTAACGAATCAGAAAATACTCCGGTTGAAGAAAATGTGGAAGAACCCACTAATAACGAACCAATAGAAGAAACCGTAACTTCTGAGCCGGTTGAGGAAACTAATACAACAGAACCCGAAGAAACCGGTGAAGCCGAAATAAATGAGTCAGAAATCCCAACCACCGGAGAAGCTGAAATAAGTGAACCGGAAATTCCAACCACCGGAGAGGCTGAAATAAATGAACCGGAAATCCCTACCACCGGTGAAGAAGAGGTTACAATTCCTCCCGTTGAAAGCAATGAACCTGAAGTCATTACAACGGAGCCTGAAGACAACACAAATCAACCTGTTGAGCAAGAAGAAGTAATAAAATATCAAGCATTAGAGAGGATGTTTCCCGGTTTTTCATCTGTTTACGAAACATTTACAGAGGCTATTGCCACAAAAGACCGTGCAAAATTGGGCAGTATTGTTTTTTCGGAATTAGGTTTGCTTGAGTTGAGTAACCCCGGCTTATTTATTTCGGTTTTCGACTACAAAGATGTTGATTTAGCCTATAAAATGGGGATGAAACTTACTTATCAAGATTGCAGTCCGGTTATTGAATCTCTTCCCGTTTATGATTGCCGCTCAAAAAAATGGAATAAAGAGGGGTGTTATGTTACAGAAGCGTTAAATTATGAAAAAATCACAAATGCTATTAAAAATTCACAAAAATTTATGAAATATAATTCGGAACAATTGGGCAAATTCCTGGCGGTTGAATCAAACATTAAATTAAGCGTAGTTCAAACTAACGGCGTGAAAGCTGATTTTATGCTTATGAACGGAAAATGGTATCTTGCCGTAATAGATAATATTGACCCGTGTAATATTTTCGAATAAATTATACAAAAGGTTTACAATTGATCAAAAAAATTGCATTAATACTAATAATTTTTTCATTTTCGAACATCTGGTCGCAGAATGCCGAGAGTCAGGAAAAAATTATAAAACTTGAAATCGATGTCCCGGCTTCAATTACCGAAGTATGGAACGCATGGACTACAGAAGACGGCATCAAATCTTTTTTTGCGCCCGATTGTAAAGTTGAAGCAAAGCCGGGAGGGTATTTTGAAATTTATATTCTACCCGATGCCGAATATGGTCAAAAGGGATCTGAAGGGTGCAGGGTTTTGGCTGCTATCCCGTTTGAATATTTTTCGTTTACATGGACTGCCCCGCCTTCTATTCCCTCCATACGGGGTCAATTTAATCAAGTAGTACTTAAATTTTCTATTTTATCTACAAATTTGACGAAGGTTGAACTTACGCATTATGGATGGGGAGAGTCTGAAGATTGGGTTAAAATGTACAACTATTTTAAAAAAGCATGGGAAGGATATGTTCTTCCTAATCTCAAAAAACGGTTCGAAACCGGTCCGGTTAATTGGGAAGAAATTTACGGAAAATAAATAGAGGCAGTCTCTATTTAATATTAACTGCCTCAATATTAGTCTGATACCTCAGAAACTATTTTCCGGTGATTTATCTCTTTAAAATCGCTTTTCTGCCGATACTAAAATAAGATAGACCGGTTTTTTCTAATTTATCTGAATCAAAGACATTTCTGCCGTCAAAAACAACTTTATCTTCGAGTGAATTTTCAATTTTCGAGAAATCGGGGGTTCTAAAATCATTCCATTCTGTATGAATAATTAACGCTTTTGCACCTTTGAGGGCTTCGTACTCATCATCGCAATAAGTAATTTTATCACCAAAATAGAATTTCGAATTTTCCATAGCTTGAGGGTCGTAAGCTCTGATAATTGCACCCTGCTCAAGAAGTCCGTTAATAACATCGATAGAAGGGGCGTCTCGCATATCATCTGTATTTGGTTTAAAAGCCAAACCCCAAACGGCAAAAACTTTGTTTTTGATATCGCCGTTATAGTATTTCATGATTTTTTTGAGAAGCACCTTTTTCTGGTGGGCATTTGCGGCGTCAACAGTTTTTAACACCGAAAGCGGTACATCAAATTGTTCTGCGGTATTGATTAGAGCTTTTACATCTTTCGGAAAGCAGGAGCCTCCGTATCCGATACCGGCAAAAAGAAACCTTTTTCCGATTCTAGTATCAGAGCCCATGCCTGTTCTAACCAAATCAACATTAGCACCAACTTTTTCGCACAAATTGGCAAGTTCATTCATAAAAGTGATACGCATTGCCAAGTATGAATTTGAAGCGTATTTAGTTAATTCGGAGCTTTCAAAATCCATTTTATAAATAGGATTACCTTGTTTCACGAACGGTTCGTAGAGCTGAGCCATAATATCTAAAGCATGCGAATTATCAGAACCGCACACAATTCTATCGGGCTTCATAAAGTCTTCAACTGCAAACCCTTCACGCAAAAATTCGGGATTAGAAACAACGGCAAAATTAGTAACGCCTTCGTCTTGAATAATTTGAATAACTTTTTTAGCTGTTCCGACCGGTACAGTTGATTTATTAACGATAACTTTAAAATCAGAACAATTATTTTCGCGAAGAATTTTTCCGGTTTCTTTTGCAACCGAAAGCACAAATTGCAGATCTGCGGCTCCGGTAGCACCTTGAGGAGTAGGGAGGCAATAAAAGATCACATCAGATTCAAGAATACCCTTTTGGAGGTCGCCCGAAAAAGTGAGCCTTTCTTTTTCAATATTTTTTAAGAAGTAAGTTTCTAAACCGGGCTCAAAAATCGGAATAATTTTATTTTGAAGTTTATTTAATTTCTCAGGGTTATTGTCGATACAAATAACTTGATTTCCCACATCTGCAAGTAAAGTACCCGTCACTAAACCAACATACCCCGAACCTATAACAGTAATTTTCATATCTATCTAAATTTTATTAATACAACATATAAATATAAAGAATCCCGTGTTAGGTTTGGTTAAAAATAGTTAACAGTTTGGGGTTGGTTGAACCGGCAGATAGAATTTTTTGGCGGTAAAATGTAATTAAACAGCTGAGTAGGAGAGAGAAAATTTTTTAATCTAAAAAACACCGGTGGTTGAGAGAACATGAAGCCCCCAGTGTTTAAAATAACTTAATATTTCGCAAAATTTTTGATTTACAACATTTGCTGCCCGTACACTTAAACTCCGCTCAGTTTAAATTTTAATCAAGAACGAAACACAAGGAATGAAGAGCCCCAAACTTACCCACCAAAAAGTTTGCTGAAAAATCCTTTTTTAACCAAAAACTGCTGTTTCATAAATAATAGATGATGTCTCTCTCCAAAAAACCCGTCAACTTTTTTCATAAAATTATCATATTCATCCTTAGCTGCAATATATAACCCTTGCATATACTCTGCTTGTGAGGCTAAACTGCCTAATTCGGCTTCCATATCAAGAATAGACTTTTCTAAACTTTGAATATCGTCTGAAATAAAATCCTTTCTTTTTTCGTTAACAATTTGTTTTAATTTACCCCAAAGAGAAGACTTTTCGCTTGTATCAACATCACCTATCTTATCATAACTTTTTTCTAATTTTTCTTTAGAACGGGCTATTTTCGAAATAGTATCATCCCGCTTTTTAACCATTTTCTCGTACTCTTTTTTAGAATTTTCGAAAGCTTCAAAATAATTATTGTAAGCCTCTTTCATTCCGAGAAGGAGGTCAATCCTTTCTTCATCTTCGGAATTTAACGATTTAATAGCTTTATCGAGTTCTAATGATGAATCTGTTAGAATTCTCCGGGCGTTTTCGAAATCTAATTTATCCTCAACGGCATGTCCGAATTTATTCAGATTAGTATCAAGGTCTTTATGGAAGAGATAAAAGATTATTACGCGTGTCAGGTGGTCTTCAATTGTAGAGTTAGAAACAAATTTGTTTTTATGAAAATCGAGATAGTTTTTTAACCTACCGTTTAGTTCATATTTCAGTTCCGAAATCAGATTTTCAAGCCGGTAAAGTTCATCGTAGCAAGCTTGTCTTTTAGGGTAAAATTCGGGGTCTGATTTATCTAACCGGTCAATTTTTGTACTGTTATGAACAATCGATTTTTTGTGGCTGTCAATTGTAGAAAGCAGCCCTTCAATAGCCGATGATTGTGAATCTATCTGTACCGAGTTTAGAAGCTCGTTTAACCTTGTTAATTTTTCTTTCGACATTACATCTCCGGATTTTTTAGTTAATCTCTACTTTTTTTACTTCCCCGATATCATGACCGAAAAACAGTTCGGCAATAAATTTAAATTGAACGGGGATATCGCTCACTAAAAAAGTGTGTTTGCCCGGGGAAGAGGATTTTGAGAGAACCCCGGCTTCTATTAAAATTTTTTTTATTTCTCCCGCTGCTGCTACCCCCGAATCTATCAACTTAACTTTGTTTCCTACCACCTTTTGAATTACCGGTGCAAGAATAGGGTAATGTGTACACCCCAAAATTAAAGCGTCAATATCGTTTGATATAAAATCTCGCAAATAATCTTCGGCAATTGCATAAGTTGCGGGATGTTCAATTAAACCTTCTTCTGCAAGAGGTACAAATAAAGGACAAGCTCTTTCGGTTACTTTTAATTCAGAATTTATATTTAATAATGCTTTCGAATACGCTTTGTTGTTAATTGTTGCCCTTGTACCAATTACACCAATATTGTTTGAAAGGCTCTCCTTAATTGCGTAATTTGAGCCGGGACCAATCATATCTATTACGGGAATATCAAACTTCTCTTTTAATACCGGAATTGCAACCGCCGAAACCGTATTACATGCCACTACTACTGCTTTTACATTGTATTCAAGTAACAATCGCGTGTTTTGAATAGCGTATTCAATAACAGTTTCATTCGATTTTGAACCGTAAGGTACACGCGCAGTATCACCAAAATAAATTATATCCTCATTTGGCAGAGTATTAAACAATCTTTTAACCACTGTTAAACCTCCAATTCCCGAATCAAAAACCCCAATCGGCTTTCTATCTCTACTCAATGTTTTTCCGGAATTATTTTTAATTTAGTCTCTAATTTGCAAAGAAAATAGCATACAATTCTACAGTAAAATTTGGAAGGCGTTTTTTTCAAAAAGTCAGAAGTACGAAATTGAAAAACCCTGCGTCTCTATGCGTCCGGTGGTTAAAAATTGTTCAAAGTTCAAGTTCAAAAAAACTCAAGTAAGGAGGGCAGTTTTGCAGTAATAAAGTTTAATGTGAGCTTATTGGATTATTAGGTGGCAAAAAATAATTTAACCGCAGAGCTCACAGAGAGCACAGAGAAGTTATTATTTTTTAATGTTTGATTTACTGATATTCAATTGCATTCAATTGTGTAAATGAAGCTAAAGGAGTCGAATGATTTTAGTAAATAAAGCAAACAATTGCCTAAGCGTCCCTAAAGGGTGTCGTATCTTTGTTTAATTCACTATAACAAAACTTTGCTAATAAGTATTTGTTGAGCTTATTAATCTGTTCTGCTGTAAAAACAAATCACCAGTAAATACAATAAAAGTTTAACAATTTAACTATAGCACGGTAAATTAAAATTAAACTAAAAATAAATTGCCACCGAAAAATCAGGTGAACAATAATTTGGAAGTATAAAAAAATAAGAAGAAAAAATTTTTACTTGACTTAAAAACAAAAAGGTACTATATTTGAAGTCTATTTTTTAAATAGTATTCCGCGATAGCTCAATGGTGGAGCATTCGGCTGTTAACCGAAGGGTTGCAGGTTCGAGTCCTGCTC
>JACSRR010000073.1 GCA_014879635.1 Ignavibacteriaceae bacterium
TTTGAACTCTAAAGAATTCAATAGAATTTATTCATTTTTCTATTACAAAACATTATCTGTTGATATTGCAGAAGATCTAACCAGTGAAACATTTTTAGCCTTAGCAAATATTCTGTCAGGGAATTCCGAAAAACAAATTGATAATCTTAAGGCTTTTTTATTTGGTATTGCAAGAAATGTATTTACAAAATATCTTCAAAAAAAGTATAGAGGAGAGATCCCTTTCTCGAATATGGGTGATGATTTTGAGGAATATGTAGAAGAGTTTATAGATGATAATAATACACTTGAAACTCAAGAAGAGAAGTTGAAAAAGTATCTTCCATACTTGCCAAAGAAACAGTCAATAGTGCTTGAACTTAGATTTATTGAAAAATTAAGCCTTCAAGAGATTTGTGTTCGATTGGGTAAGAATATGAATTACGTAAAAACAACACAAAAGAGAGCATTTAAATCATTACGAGATGCTGTAGAAACCAGTATGTAAAACCCATACTGTACACTAATTTGTACTATATTATTGAATTATGAACAGATACAACAAAGAAGAACAAGAATTTTTAAGTTTGTTTAATAGGGAGAATGCAATTGCTGATCCTCTTTTTAAAGCACGACTTAAAACAAAAATGCTTAATGAGTTAGAGCCTAAAAAGGGTCTATTTGGAATATTTTCAAGCTCCGGATTTAGCTTTCTAGCCGTTATAGCATTCAGCTTTTTTACAGTTGCATCTGGATTCTTTATAGTATCTGAACTATCTAAAAATCCTACTGTTAAATCTACACCTGTAGTTTCCGACCAAAAAAAGCAGGAAGTAGTAGAGAAGGTTACTGAGAAAACCTCTGTAACTGCATTAAAATTGTTAAATGTAAATGAATTTTTAGGTACCGAATCTATTGTAAAACCTGAAAAACCTGCAGATGAATCATATAATCTTAAGACTACAGAAGTTGTGTATAAGCCTGAAAATCCTAGCATTATTTGCGATGGGTTGAATTTACCAAAAGAACTTACCAAAACTCAATTATTCGAATATTTTGGGGATAAAAATATAACCTCAAAACTAACGAAGAATAGCGAAACAATTGCTTTAGTTGAATTTGTAGAAGCAGATGAGGTTCTAAGTTATCCAACATCTTACGCCCCAGCGAGTTATCCTGGTTCACTAGTGGAATCTGGCCTTATTGATTTAAAGAGCAACTTTGAAGTAATTGAAAATTCCGAGATAAACTCTACAACATTTACAATAAGTGACGTAACTGAGTTTGAGTGCAATGACGCACCAACATCATTTCCAGTTTCTTTTTCTATTAATAGGAATATGGTTATTAGAGAATTCGTACTAAACAGTGATTACACTATAAATAGGGTAAATTTGTACATTAACGAAGCAAAAAGTGAAAATAAAATTGCCGAAATTACAATAGAATCAGAAACTTCGAAAATATCTGAAGAAGAAGCGCAAGATATTTTAAGTGATGATTTATTGTAAATTCACAAAAATAATCTAATATCTCATTATGATCACTTTACTAATTACTTCTTTTTTTGCAGGCATACTTACAGTTTTAACGCCATGCTCATTACCATTACTGCCAATAATACTAGGTGGAAGTATAGAAAATAGATCAAAAAAAAGACCTATTCTAATAATTGCCTCCCTAGGGCTTTCTGTGTTTATTTTTACCTTACTATTGAAAACCGGATTAAATGCAGTACTTGTTGATGATAGGTTAATTAGATTTGTTTCAGGAGTAATAATATTAGTACTAGGACTGTTTACAGTGTTTCCATTTATATGGGAAAAAATAGTTCAAAAGTTAAATTTATCTAACAAAGCCAGCGAATTCTTATATTTTTCAAAAAAGAGAAATGGATACTTAAGTGCAATACTCACAGGCTTAGCTCTAGGACCAGTATTTAGCAGCTGCAGTCCAATGTATGGGTACATATTGTTTGCAGTTCTTCCACTTAATTTCACAGAAGGAATTCTTTGCTTGCTATTTTTCATTCTTGGAATGAGTATATTCCTACTGCTGATATCCTTTCTTGGGCAAAAACTTGTTAGCAGGACAAAGTGGCTTTCAAGATCTGACAATAAATTAAAGAAAATCCTTGGTGCTATCTTTGTGGTTATCGGCATTCTAATTATTTTTAGAATCGATAAGGCCATGGAATCTTTCTTACTGGAACAACCTTTTATACAATCGCTTCTACTTAATAGAATAGAACAAAATATTATTAATGAGTTTTAATACCTTTTAAAGTACTAATTTCATTTTTAAGTTCATCAATCTGCTTTTGAAGTGTGTTCAGTTGAAAAACTGCAGAAAAGCTATATCTTACATATAATGTAAATAGCAATAATATGGTACTTATCAGCAATATAGATATTCTAATAAGATTGCTAAAGAGGTTTATTACTTGCTGATATAAATTTGATTGATACTCCTGAACTTCCTGCTGTTGGTCAGTATTGAAAATTCCATTAATCGTATTCGTAATACTTATTTGCACCCTGGAAATTTGTGTTAATGTGGAATCTACCGAGTGTAAGTTATTTGCTAACTCAGTACCTTCAATTTTACTTTCAGTAAATCCGTAATATACCTGTGGTAGAACCAAGGATGTAATACCTGCAATTAAACTTAGAACGAATACTGCATTAATTGTGACTATAACAACACTAAGTATTTTTTTATAGAACAAAAAGCTTAAGGCAATAGTTACGAGCAAAAAGAAAAAGAATATTGTTATTGCGTTTGAAAATTCCATATGAGTAGAGTATTGTATAAAATTTATTTACTAATATAATTTATACTGATTACTAAATTAATACTAATTTATAATTTATGGAAATTATTGTAATAGTTGGAATAATAATAGTTGTTATTGTGGTTTTAGTTCTTATTTCAGGTGGTGGTGGCAGTAAAAATTCTACCTGGAAATCAACTGCGAAAACAAGTTTATACAGTGCAGAAAATAAAATGAAATCCAATAACTATTATGAAGTTAAAGATTCGCTTGTTGAATTGGATAAACTATTAGATTTTATTCTGAAAAGCAAAATGATACGCGGAGAAACGCTTGGTGAAAGACTAAAAAATGCAAAAAATATATTTAGTAAAAGTGATTATAATTTATTATGGGAGGCCCATAAGTTAAGGAATCAACTTGTACACGAAGTAGGCCAAAATGTTAACGTGAATCTTATTCGGAAGAATGCACAGAATATGGCTTCGATTTTAAGAAAAAGTATTTAACTTATTGGCACTGCATATTGTAGAATATATATATGATTAATATTAAAAGGCCACAGAATAAAACCGAATCTGTTACAAAATTAGTAAGTGAACACTTATTTGAGATAGCTGCTGTGTTATTTGCCGTTTTAATACTCGGGTTAGGAACTTATATAATTGTCAAATCTAGGAGCGGTGCAAGAACTACTGGTTCAGTAGCCGGTGTACAAACTTTTAGAGCAGATGAGACAAATACCGATTTATTAAACACTATTGCCAAAGAATCCAATTACAAATACTTTTACGATGCATTAACCCGTACCGGTCTTTATCAGCTATTACAGAATGATAGCGAGTACACCGTCCTAATACCCTCTGACAGCGCATTTAAAGCCATTAATGAGGTGGAACTAAATAATATATTTTCCGATAATAATAGATTAACCCAACTTGTAAAAAATCACATAGTAAGGGGAAAGTTAGATAGATTAGACTTTGATAAGGTTGAGTTTATGAAAGCAGAAAGTGGAAAATCAATTACAATAAAAAGCACCAATCTTGGTACTTTGTTTAATACTGCAAAATTAATGAGTAGCGGAAAAGAAGCTTCGAATGGGGTATATTACGAATTAGATTCAGTTCTTCTAAACTAAAATCTGAATTTCGTTTATCTGTTGCTCTAGTATGTTGTTGTTTTTATCTAATTTAAAGTAGGCTTCAATTTTTTTACCCTGTATTACTTTTGGTAACCAAAATTGATCGTCTGGCCACATTTGATCAAGAGGCAAAGAATCAGTTGAAAACCATTCCGGTTTCATTTCTTCAGACTCAACTGGCTCACCTTCCCACACTTCTATAAAGAAAACATGCATTGTCTGATTCCACTCTGGATTGTCGGCAAATTCAAACTTAATTGTAGCAACTTTTTTAAGATCGTTTGGATTAACCATTACCGAAATTTCTTCAAATGTTTCCCTACATGCAGCGTCAAGAATCGATTCATTCTCATTGGTTTTTCCTCCCACGCCATTAAACCAATTTGCTCCAAAGCCTCTCTTTTTCATTGCCAGTAGAATAGAGGTAATTTGATTATCAAAATTTTCGACAAGAAAACAAAGAGTTGTATCTCTCATAAAGTTTTTATTTATATATTATTACATTGGCTTTTCTTCGGAATCTAAGAGTGCATCTGCTTTCTGTATACATCCCTCTGATTCGAATACAATATTATCAAATTCCTTTTTTATTTCCATTGTTAAAAGTCCTGTTTCAGAGAATTGCTCTAACAATTCTTTCGATAAAGCAACAAATCTTGAAAGTACATCACTCATATCTTCTAAAGCTGAGGCAACTTCTAAGGCTCTGGATTCGTTCATTTTGAATACCTCCTTTCTATAGATTTAACTCAAGTTTATTGCTAAATATGCTTGTGGTCAATAGTTATAAAAGTGGCAACGACGCCTGTGTCACCACAATTTGATATCAACGTGATATAATTAGATGTGCTCACCAAGGAGGTGGAAAATGAGAACAGTGATAGACGTCCTGACACTAACCATGATCTTGCTTCTGTTAGGTCTTTTATATCTAGCTGCACAGATAAGTACAGTTTTAATGCTGTACATACTACTGTGCTATGCTGCCCTATGGGGGATGGTCGTAACCGTGATTCGGTCGACCGTTCGAGGAGAAGAACTGCGGAAGAAAAAAGAGGAATGGGGAAACATGGGCAAAGAGTACCATCGGTTCAACAGGTCCATAATGATAATCGCATTTGGACCGTTTGTACTGGTGTTGCTCGCGCTGGCTGCATGGCTAGCAATCACTTGGTGACACATCACCAAGGGTGCCAGGCAACTGGCACCCAATGGAGCTAGCTTCTAAAAAGCTTTACTAAATCTTCTGCTTCTTGTTTATCAAAATCTATTTTATTTCTTGGATTAAAACTTTTAATATCCTCTTCTGACATAATAGGGAACAATTTTGCATGTAGATGATTAATTTCAAAGCCTTCAAACATCAATACGCATCTTTGGCTGCCCAGCTTTGAATCTAACTTTAATGCCATCTCTCTTACGTATTCCCAATAACTATTCATAAATTCCATACCATGCTTAAAAACATAAGAATCTTTTTGTTGTTTTGGTATAACTAATGTTTGAGCCTTTACTGCCGGAGAAATGTCCAAAAATGCCATAAACTCATCATTTTCATCCAGAATATAGGCTGGAATTTCTTTATCTGCAATTTTTTCGAAAATTGTTTTTTCCATAAATTAAGTTGATTAAAATTGGTATACGATATTTAAAATTAAAATAGTTATTGTTTAACATTATAATACAATTCAAAATTTTCTTATGAGCAAATCAATTTCCGAACTTACCCAAATAATTGTAGATTTTGCAGAAAAAAGGGGATGGAAGAATGAGAATCCATCACATTTACTAAATGCAATATACATTGAACTAGCGGAACTGGGGGAGCATTATCAGTGGAAAAATGATTTCTCAAAGTACGAAACAATATCAGAGGACGAAAAGACAGAAATAGGGTTTGAGTTTGTTGATGTCATTTTTTATTTGTTCCGTTTGGCTCATAACAGTGAAATTAACATTGAGGAATACTTTGATAAAAAACTACCTAAACTAGAAGAAAAGTATAAGGTGGGGACAGATTACGGAAAAGCACATCGAGAGTACCGAGAAAGTGGAAAAAACAAACGTTACGAATAGTTTAGGGTGAAGAGCTGCCGGACTATTTACTTCACCCTTTTAGTCTAAAACTTGAAGTTAAAATCAACCACTTCGTCAAAGACGAAACGGATTGACCCATTTCCTTCGTCAGGATTACCCTCAACTGTTGTCAGCTTTGAGTTCACCATGTAGCCCGCTATACCGATTTGCACCCGTACAGCGGTGTAGAGTCGTGGTACGACAATGAATCGGACGGCTACCTCACCCATATTAGATCGTGGGTAATAGATAACTGCCCCATGAATACCCTCCAGTGCGCTTCGCTGAAGCCCTTCCAGTATATACTGGACACCTGTGGGAACTGTTCGGGGATCCCTCAGTCCAAATACATACTTTCTATCTGGAGTTTCTAGCACTGCAAGATTCTGCTCGCCCTTAATTACCTTAAGAGCGACGATTCTTTCTACCATCACGCACTCCATTGCCGGCAGCTGGTGACAATTATAACAGGCAACCTCTTATTTCAATTCATCAAATTAAATATGTATAATAAGAAAAATTATTAGTAATTATTTATGGATAATCAAATTGCAACATTTGCAGCAGGATGTTTTTGGTGTGTTGAAGCCATATTTGAGAGAGTAAAAGGAGTTGTATCTGTCGAATCAGGCTATTCAGGTGGAACAATAGTAAACCCATCCTATGAACAAGTCACGAGTGGAGCAACCGGCCATGCCGAAGCAACACAAATTAAATTTGACCCAACTGTAATTTCTTATGTGGATCTTGTGAAAATATTTTTCCTTACTCATGATCCAACAACCCTTAACAAACAAGGGAATGATGTTGGTCCGCAATATAGATCAGCAATCTTTTATCATAACCCTGAGCAAGAAGAAATTGCCAACAAGGTTAAGCAAGAGATCGATGAGCAGGGGATTTACGATAGAAAAATAGTAACTACCATTGAAGAGTATAAAAATTTCTATCCCGCAGAAGATTATCATCAAAACTTTTACAATAACAATAGAGATTATCCATACTGCAAGATTGTAATAGACCCGAAAATTAGCAAATTTCGTAAAGAATTTATGGAAAAAATTAATGACTAAACTCAGGTTTCTTCAAATAGCCTTAGCACTGTTCTTAATCTTAAGCTTCATTCCTACATTTAAGCTACATGCAGCCAGTCACTCAAAAAAGGTATTCGCTGTTGGCATTAACCCAGTTGAAAATGGACAGAGTGTGGTAAGTAAATTTTGGGGAAATGCTACACAAATTGAAAATACAATTTTTAATATTGCTAGAAATGGATTTAGCCAAATAGGAATTGATTACACTATAGCAGATAGAATGACCGTTAGTGAGTTTCCTACACTACCCAGCGGACAACCCGTTTTTAATATGGCTAGCTATACAAAGTGCATAAGTGGGGGAACTCCTCAGGATATACAAAATTGCGATAATAGTAAGTGGCAATTTGACTATTCAAAATTTTTTGATGATTTTGGAATCTGTACTGCGGCAAACAATGCGAATGCAGATGAGATCTGGTTAGTAACCCCTCCTTACATCGGGAAATTCGAAAGCTTTATGATTGGGCCTTATCAAGGGTTTTGGATAAATGGTGAAGCAGTTGTAAACTCCAGCTGTAATAAACTATATCCAGTTATGGGACCTACATACGATAGACAAGATACTTTACTGCATAACTTTGGTCACAGAATTGAATCCACAATAGAATATATCTTTAGCAACATTTCTGATAGTGACCGAAATAGCCATTGGAGAAGATTCTCCGGATTTGGAGGACAGCCATTGGGCTGCGGAAATACACATTTTCCGGCGAATTATCGTTTTGATTATGATTATGGTAACACCGCCTTTGGTACTTTTTCTTGTCCTGACTGGAAAAACTTTCCTAACTATACTGGAGCAACAATTTCTGTAGGGTGTAATAGCTGGGGATGCAATGATCCTGGATGGGAAACCTTTTGGTTTTCGTATATACCTTCTTCAGGTGGGGATGCACAAATTTACAATTCAGGTGGTCTTCCTTTAAATATAAAAAAGGATTGGTGGTACTATATTCTTAACCCTTCAGAAGCAATTAATTTTGTTAACTATACCTATAACCCAGGAGTAATATCGTGCAATTATAATTATACTAGTTGGGGCATATGTTCCGGCGGTACACAAAGTCGTAGTGTTACAGAGACGTATCCCCAGGGCTGCAGTGGGGGAACTCCGTTGCTAACTCAAAACTGCACAGTTTGTTATAAATATGAGTATACACCTTGGGGGAATTGCTCAAATGGAGTACAAAAAAGATTCATTTCTAAACAAACCGAAGTGCTTTGTCCTGGAGAGGGTATTGCCTCTCTGGAAAGAAACTGTTCAACAAACAACGTAAATACTGGCAATACCAATAACCCAGAGGCCTCACAAAATGAAAATCCTCAACAACCTGAACAATCTGAAAGTGTTGAAACAAACGAAATAAATGAACCCGTGAATGTTTTACCCCCTGTTTCTTTCACTGTTGAAGATGTTCTATATGCTTTATTTGGTATTCCTATTCAAAAATCCGATTCAACAGAAGTCAGCTATCCAGTAAGTTATTCTAACCAATTAAATCAATCATTAATAAGAATAATGGTCATATTGGCTGCCCTAGGCGGGATAGTAATTTCAATAATAATTTTCTTGTATAAATTTGAAGGACTAAAAAGGTTTAAAAGATAAAGGCGGACAATTGTCCGCC
>JACSRR010000068.1 GCA_014879635.1 Ignavibacteriaceae bacterium
TTTTCGGTGGCAATAATTTTCTTGTTTAAATTTCCTGTATCGGTACTTTAGTTAAATTGCTAAACTTTTAGTGTATAAACTGAAGATTTGTTTTTATAGCAGAAGAGATTAATAAACTCAACAAATACTTTTTCATATTGTATTCAGTATATTAAATTAAACAAAGATACGACACGCTTTAGGGCCGCTTAGGCAATTGTATGTTTTATTTACTAAAAACTTTTGACGCCTTTAGCTTCATTTTCACAATTAAATACAATTGAATATCAGTAAATCAAACATTAAAAAAATAAGAGCTTCTCTGTGCACTCGGTGAGCTCGGCGGTTAAAACATTTTATTAACATGCGACCACCTCCGGGGTCGAAGAAATCTGATTTGTTTTTTTACTACAAATATGTGACACCTCCGGCGTCAAAAATTGAATTTGCGTTTTTCACTTTTCCCCTCTGTGTTCTCGGTGTGCTCGGCGGTTAAAATTTATTAAATTAGTGACAACCATATTTAGTACAAGACACTTCAAACCAAGAACTACGCACTAAGCACCAAGAACTTTTTCTCTCTGTGAGCTCTGTGGTTAAATTATTTTTTGCCACCTAAAAATCCTATAAGCCCCAATAAGCCCTAATAAACCATAACTTTCGCGGAATTACTTTTTACATTACAAAATATACCTTAATTGGTTTAAATTAAAAGTTTGAATCAAAATTTTTTGGAGAATACCGTGAAGTTATTAACTTCTATTTTCTTGTTTACCATTTTATCAACTCACCTGTTCAGTCAAAGTGCTATTAACGATCAGCCATTTGGCGGTGGCGGCGGATATCTTGCAGGTTGGATGATACCCGATTTAAAACCTCTAAACACAGAATTAGCAGGTTTTGGTACACCGGCACTCTCAGAATCCGGGTTTTTTAGTTCAGGCGGCGGCGGATTTCTCTACATCGGATTTATCCCTCATTTAAGAGTTGGAGGAGTAGGTTTTACTGGTTCAACTTCAGGCACCGGTTTAGTAAACGGATACGAAAAGGAGGTTAAATATTCAAATTCAATGGGTGGTTTAACTGTTGAATACTCGCTCCCGTTTATTCGCAGATTTGCTGTATCTATCGGATTTATTGCAGGTTTTGGTTCGGCACAAATTGAAACTTACAGATATAAAGGATCGCAAGATTGGAATACTGTAATATCAGACCTTGGTAACCCTAATGCTTCGGTTGGTAGTTACGGAAGAACAATGACAAACAGTTATTTTCTCCTTGCACCCACGCTTAATATAGATTATCCTTTTCACCCTCTTGTTTTATTAAGAGTAGGTGCGGGATATTCTTTTACATTTGGTAAAGAGTGGAAACTTGATAACGGTCAAATTCTAAATAATGTACCTGAATCCATAAGCGGTAAATCTTTCTTTATCCAAGTGGGTATTATGGGCGGACTATTCTTTTTATAAATAACGGAAAAAATCTTAAATGAAAAATGTTTTAGTTACAGGCGGTGCCGGTTTTATCGGCAGTAATTTTATTAATCATATTCTCGATAATTCAGACGATGTTTTTATTGTTAACCTCGATAAATTAACTTATGCCGGAAATCTTGAAAACCTGAAAGTCTCCCAAAATAATAAAAGATACAAATTTATTAAGGGCGATATCTGTAATTACGAACTCGTTGAAAATATTTTCTCAGATTACAAAATCAAATATGTGATTAATTTTGCCGCTGAATCGCATGTTGACCGGAGTATTCTCGGCTCGCAAGTGTTTTATCATACTAATGTTATAGGCACAAATGTTGTTCTTGAATTATCAAGAAGGTTTGAAGTTGAGCGTTTTCTTCAAGTTTCTACCGATGAAGTTTACGGAAGTTTAGGAGCAACCGGATTATTCACAGAAAGCACACCTATCTCGCCAAACAGTCCTTATTCTTCAAGTAAGGCGGCTGCAGATATGATGGTTTCTGCGTTTTATCATACTTACGGAATGCCCGTTTTAATTACCCGGTGTTCAAATAATTACGGACCTTTGCAGTTTCCTGAAAAACTTATACCGTTAATGATTATAAACGCTTTAAATGATAAACCTTTGCCGGTTTACGGTGACGGTATGAATGTTCGTGATTGGATTTATGTTCTTGACCACAATATCGCAATTCAAACAGTTTTAGAAAAAGGTACTCCCGGAAATGTTTACAATGTAGGCGCTAAAACGGAAAAACCTAACATCGAAATAGTTAAACTTATTCTAAACTACCTGAACAAATCAGAAGATCTCATCAAATATGTTTCGGATAGACCCGGACACGATAAAAGATACGCTATTGACAATACTAAAATTGAAACCGAATTAGGTTGGCAGCCTTCATTTAAATTTGAAGACGCTATCGGTAAAACTATTGATTGGTATTTAGCTAACAAATCATGGTGGGAAAAAATTATATCCGGTGAATATAGAAATTATTACGACACCCAATACGGCAAAAGGTAATGAAAAGGTTATTTTTTTCTTTAATTGCAATTCTTTGTTTAAGCCAAGTCTTAATTTCACAAAGCCAAGACAATCAAGAAAGACCACCCAATACAGCAGTTACTTTTCCGGTTACAATAGGCGGTGATTTTTTAATAACGGGTACTTTCCAAAGTTATCCGGGAGAAAGATTAGACCAATTTGTTACCAGAATGTATATACAATCGCAAGAAAATATTATTGCACGATCTTACGACATAGAATCAAGATTGGAAGCTATTGAAACTATCGATAAAGCTCCGCTCAGGGGTATAAAACTTCTTAGAGCTGACGGTTCAAAATTAGACATCGATCTTCTAAAATTTAGGAACACCGGCGATTTCAAACATAATCCTTATTTAGAGAGAGATGATATTTTAATTTTCCCCCCCGTCAACTTAAAAACAAATTCTATCGAAGTTATAGGCGGTGTGATGAAACCGGGCATCTACCCGTACATGGATGGTGATAATATTAAAACTATGACTGAACTTTCACAAGGTTTGAACCCTGCCTTCGGTGAAATTACCGATGCAATTATTTACCGCAGAAGTTTAGACGGCTACTCAATCGAAGAAATTAAAGTAGATATTAACTCTTCAATCTCTTTAAAACCCGGCGATAAATTAAAAATAGGGTCGCAAACACCTCTCTTTGAAAACTATAAGGTTTTAGTTCTTGGCGATGTAAAAAATCCCGGATATGTTTTTATACCCAAAAACGGGGTTTCAATACTTAAAGCTTTAGAAGGTGCAGGCGGAGTAAACGAATTTTCGGATATCAGAAATTTAAAGGTTTTTCGCTCTCAAAATTTCCCTCCGGGTTATTTAAAAGACAAATACAGAATAGATTTTAACGACAAAAAACCTGTGGTTGAAAATACTGATAACAAAGCTGTTGCTGTTAATATCATAGAAGATATTATAAGCCTTGAATACCTCTCGTTTTTGAGAATGTCGCCTTTTAATGAAGAAGATACCGCATATTTTATGTTAGAAACCAGATTGCAAACGCTTTTGAACGCCCAAGTTTTTAACTCTTCGGAAAAGAACACATTTTCTAGTGAATTGGCAAACTACACTGTTGAACACGGTGATATCATTATAGTACCCGCATTAGATCCTAATATTAATATTATGGGACAAGTTGCCTATCCCGGTAAATATAAATTTGTACCCGGAGATGATATTAAAACTTACATAATGAAAGCAGGCGGATTTGGTAAACACGCCATTCAAGACGAGATTATGATTGTTAAAGGCACTACTCGTGAATGGATAAATCCCCGTGAAGATTCATACACCCTTGAGCCGGGTGATTATATTTATATCCCCAGAGAAACAATTAGATCATTCAGCTGGTATGTTGGTCAAGTTGCTTATTATCTCGGTATAGTAGGAAATATAGCAACGCTTATTATCCTGCTACTTAGCGTAAATAAATGACGGATTACTTTAGATTAAAAAATTGGAAAGAAGACGATTTTGAAATTGTTCGTTCAATTCTCAAAACAACCTGGTTAGATACATATTTGGCATTTGTACCCGAAAAGGATATTCTCTGGTACCTTGAAACATACTACAACCCTGAGAGATTACAAGTACTTTTAGAAGACCCGTTTGCAGCAGGTGTAATACTCTATTATAAGGAAGAACCTTGCGGATGGTTAAGAACTGAGTTTGAATTTGAAAAAAATGAATTTCATATAGTTTCTCTCTATGTATTGCCCGGATTTCAAGGAATTGGAGCCGGAAAGTACTTGCTTGATTATGCAACTGTTCAAGCTAAAAAGGGGGGCTTTGATAAAATTTGGCTCGGCGTAATGATGGATAACAAAAAAGCTCACAATTGGTATATCAAAAACGGTTTCAATTTCCTCTTTAACGAGCCGTTTTTAATGGGTAAAACTGCCGTTGAACATGTTGTTGGCTACAAAGAAATTTTGTAGTGTTTGTTAAAAAGGTAACAAACACCAAACTTATAAATACGACTGAATCTTTTAGTGAAATTTATTTATAGCTGTTTATATGTATTCACACTTTGAAAATAATCTTACAAAATCAAAAACACCGGTGATTTAGTCACACTTTTGCTCTGCCCGGTGAAACCGGAAACCTCACATTTGTTTTCTGAATAAATAAGTTAGCACAGTACTTAATTTTATCAAGGGCTCTTTGATTTCGCTCAAGGCCAGACGATCTTAACCCGGTAAGGACTTTTTGGATTACGCCGACTGCCCTCGAAGCGACCTTTCAATTGCGTTTCGCTTTTGCCTTTACTCGCCCTGCCCTAAAGAATACCCTTTAATACCGTCAAAAGTATATAGGTTCTCAGTCTTAATAATGTCGTAACCCGCACCGCTCAAGGAGTTCATTAAAGATAAAACAGCAGAATAATCAACAGTTTTCTCTTCCGGATTTAAAAACCTGCAGCGCCAGTGATCTGTTGAAAATGTTTCCGGAAAGCCGTCAGGATAGACCTTAACTCCGCGATTAGTTATTAATTTAAGCTTTAACTCTCCATCAGTAAAAGCTTCTAAGCCCTTTCCGAGAATTAACGGATTTCTATCGTTTTTATCCCAATCAAGAAAAATATCCACTCCTTTTAACTCTTTTTTCTCTTGCGTATTTATACTTCTTTCAAAGTGGATTCCTGCACCTTTATAATGCACCGGACGCAAAATAGTTGGCTCTTTACCGAATCTCTCAATAATTGCATCGGTGAATAATTCAGTACCTACTTCTTGTTCGCTCAATCCTTCTCTGTAAATATCTGCGGTGTGAATACCGTCTTCAATTGTACTTAACCACGCATTAGCAATTTTTTCAGCATAAACGGGTAATCCGATATGAACAAGCATTTGAATAGCCGCAACCAATAATCCCGAAGGGTTAGCAATACCTCTACCTGCAATATCGGGAGCTGAGCCGTGAATAGCTTCAAACATAGCTGCTTCTTTTCCGATATTTGCAGAACCCGCCAAACCGACAGATCCCGCTACTTGAGCCGCAATATCCGAAATTATATCTCCGTAGAGATTCAGGGTTACAATAACATCAAGACTTTCGGGCTGGGCTGCAACACGGGCAGCACCGATATCGATAATTTGGTGGTCGCTTTTAATTTCAGGGTATTCAGTTGCAATTTGAGTGAACGTTTTGTGAAACATACCGTCGGTAATTTTCATAATGTTGTCTTTGGTCATACAGGTGAGTTTCTTTCTACCATAAGCTTTTGTGTATTCAAAGGCATATCTGATAATATTTTCGGTACCCGGTTTCGAAAGAATTTTTAAAACTTGGGTTACTTCTTGAGTTTGCCTGTGCTCAATACCTGCGTATAAATCTTCTTCGTTTTCGCGAATTATAATTAAATTCATACCGGGGTGCGGGGAGGCAACAAACGGAGTATATGACTTACAATCACGAACATTTGCAAATAAGCCCAATGATTTTCTGAGTGTTACATTTATACTTTTATAACCTGAACCTTGAGGGGTGGTTATAGGTGCCTTTAATAGAATTTTATTCTTTCTGATAGTATCCCACGCATCATTAGGAATTCCTGAGAGGATACCCCTTTTATAAAGACTTTCGCCTATTTCAATATTATCAAATTCAACCGGCACATCAGCAGCTTTTAAAATTTTTATCACGGCAGTCATAATTTCGGGACCTATACCGTCACCATAAGCTACAGTTACTCTCTGTTTTTCCAAATCAATTTTCTCCGAATTTTTACAATTAACAACTTCAAAATAAGTCAAATAGTTTATTTAAAAAAGAAAAGGCGAAGGTGAGCCTTCGCCTTTATGGAGGCTAACATGAAACGCGGCAACCTCCCCGAAGGTGCCGGAAATGTCAATTACATTTAGTAATTCCGTTTCTTAAAATCTGTTTCACATTGTTGCGTAACAAATCTAATTTAATTTTATCATTTTCACGAGCCCAGAACTCGAGCATATATCTTACGCCGCCAATTACAAAAACACGCAGAAACTTAATATCAAGATTTGGGTTAATTTCATCTCTTTCAACGCCTCTTTTTAAAATTGACTCGGCTAATTCCATAAATTCGTTGTAATGTTCAATGTTACCTTTAGACAAACGAATCATAGTATTGTATTCGTTAACAAAAACGAGTGCAAGTTTCTGATTTTTATTAAAGATATCAAAAAACGCATCAACAAGTTTATCCATTTTCTCAATTGTAGAGAGTGATTCATTATCTGCAAAGTCAGTTGCAATTGTTTCAAGCTGTTTATAAACGGATCTAAACACTGAAAATAGAATATCTTCTTTGTTTTTGTAATAAACATAACAACTTCCAATCGATACACCTGCCATTTCTGATATCTTCGACATTTTAGCGTGGTGAAAACCGTTTTTAGCTATTAATTTTACTGCAGCTTCAAAAATATCTAATTCTTTATTTCCTTCTTTCAATCTCATTATATGGCTCCATAATTTTAGTGATTCATAATTCAAAAATAAACAATTATTTTTTTATGTTCAATATTAATTGGATAAATTTGAAGATTATTAGAATTAATTTTCTCAAAAAAGGTAAAAATGAACATAGATATAGCCAACCTGATTCAAGAAATGCTTGCACCCGCGGTTATGATTAGCGCTTGCGGGCTCTTGTTGCTTGGTATGAACAATAAATATGCGATAGTTGTTAACAGAATTAGGTTGTTAAATGAAGAAAAAAGAAAATTTTATAAAAGGGCTGCCGATTCTCATTTAGAATATGAAGACGAAGTAAGGTTAAAAAGCATCGATTTTCAACTCCACAAACTGGTTTACAGAGTTGGAATTGTAAAAAATGCTGTTTTATCTTATTCAATAGCTATCGGTTTCTTTGTAATAACTTCACTTTGGTTGGGTGCAGGTGTAATTGAAAGAACAGATTTTACTCAAGTAATGTCAATCACTTTTTTTATGGCAGGAATGGCATCTGTTCTTGCGGGCGTTTCTTTTGCAGCAATCGAAACCCATAAAGGATATAGTATTGTACAATATGAAGTAAATGCAGATGACTGAAAAGAATAATTTTGTCAATTTTAATATTGTTGACTATATGGTTGAACTTTACTCTCAAGGTTTTTTTCCGATGGCTGATTCTAAAGCAGACCCCTCTTTTGGGTGGTATTACCCAAAAGAAAGAGCAATTATCAATTTAGATAACTTTAATATCCCTCGATCATTAAAACAATTTATTAATAACACAAACTTCACCGTTAAACTAAATCACGATTTTGAATCAGTAATTAAAGGTTGTGCTTCAAGACCCGAAACTTGGATAAGCGAAACTCTGATTAGAATTTACCGTGTTTTGTTTCACGAAGAATACTTAAAAACTTTAGAAATCTATTATGACGGTAAATTAGCAGGCGGGTTATACGGAATTCAAATCGGAGGCAGTTTCATTGGTGAATCGATGTTTACTATTCTGCCTCAGGGATCAAAAATAGCCTTAGTGATGTTGCATCAAATTTTAGTTGAGAACGGTTTTATTTTGTTGGATGTTCAGATGATGACACCCCATTTAAAAATGTTCGGTGCAGAAATCATTGACGATAATCTCTACAAACCTCTATTAAGCGAAGCTATAAAATTAAAGAGGGATTTTACCCTACCATCAGGTTTTTAAACTCTAATATTTTTGCTTTACCTGTCAATAAATTGTACATAGGTGCCTGATGAAATTCTTAACAGCTATAAGTTCTCTTGATCCTGACACACCAGCACCACCGGGAATGCCGAAAATGATCTGTTGAAAGTCAACAGAAAAAGATTTTATTGGAAAATTTGTAAAGAAAACCCCCTGCGTGTTCTGTACTTACTGTGGATTTTTAACTAACATAGGAGCAACAAGCACACAGAAAAAAGAATTCTTATTTCACCTCTGTACTTTATGTTTCATCCGGTTTTTGCACCGGCAACTAAAAGTACACAAATATTTATTTCAAATGCCTATACCAATTGTTCCCCTCTTATTTAGATTATATCTTAATAAAACATTAAAACCGCAAAATTACAACATGTACCAAAAGCATAAACACACAAAAAATTAAGTTGATGAGAAAATTCTGAGGAAAAAGTAAAATTTTCCGGATTTCAGGGTCAATAATACAGCAATGGGCTTTCACTTTGCCTCTAAAATATTTTAAGCCATTATATAT
>JACSRR010000204.1 GCA_014879635.1 Ignavibacteriaceae bacterium
AAACAGAATAGCATTAAGTCAATTAACATCCGGCAGGAAAAGGAAATTCCTGAATTATTATTTTGAAAGGAAATTGAAAACACACAGTAATTAACCGGATTAAAGAGAAAGAACAACTTTTTTTTATGATTTTAGTCAATTCCGTTGAGAAACCTTGGAGAGAAATAACATTTTTGTGACGGTCTTTCTAATAAAAAGATAGAAATTAACTAATTTTACATTTTACTATCCTAAAAATTTAAGTAGAGTATTGATAGAAAAGATCAAATCGGGTGACCGCAGGTCAATAGCGAGAGCTATTACTTATGTAGAGTCTGAGAGTTTAGAATCAGAAAAACTATTAGATGAGTTATTCCATTTAACCGGAAAAGCTTACCGTATAGGAATAACCGGACCTCCCGGGTCAGGAAAAAGCACACTGACAAACGCATTGGCTAAGTATTACAGAAAGAGCGATTTAAAAGTCGGTATAATTGCCGTTGACCCAACCAGTCCATTCACCGGAGGTGCGTTATTAGGCGATAGAGTTAGGATGACCGATTTAGGTTTAGACCAGGGTGTTTTTATCAGAAGCATGGCTACTCGCGGGTCGTTAGGCGGGTTGAGTAAAAAGGCGAATGAAGCAGCCGATGTTTTAGACGCTGCCGGCTTTGATATAATAATTTTAGAGACAGTAGGAGTAGGGCAATCTGAGCTTGATATAGCAAAAACAGCAGATACCACAATAGTTGTAGTTGTTCCTGAATCGGGTGATTCAATTCAGGCAATGAAAGCCGGATTGATGGAAATTGCCGATTTTTATGTGGTGAATAAAGCCGATAGACCGGGATCAGAGCAAAGTGTTTCGGCAATTAAAACAATGCTTCAGTATAGAAGTCACGATGAATCTACTTTTATGCCCAATGTTGTTAAAACCGTTGCAACAGAGAATAAAGGTATTAACGAAGTTGCAATTGAAATACAAAAACATAAAGAGCATCAAATTTCTCACGGAAAATTTCACAATAAACGAATAAGCAGAATTAAAGAAAAAATTAAAGAGATTACTGAGTTTAAACTTTGTAATTTGCTTTGGTCATCAAACAATAACGCATTTATGAGTGAAGAACTTAATTCACCGTATCAAGTATCCGAGAAAATTCTCGAAGATTTTAAAATGAATCTCACAAAAAGGAGTTAATATGTTAGAAGAATTAACAGGGTTAAAGAGTTTTTTACTCGACTTTACCGAAGAACAAATAATGATTAGAGATACGGTTAGAGATTACGCCGAAAAAGTAATTAAACCGAGGGTTATGGAGTTTGATGAAAACCAGATTTTCCCGTACGATATAATGAGAGAGTTGGGAGATATGGGTTTTATGGGAATCTTAGTCCCTCATGAGTATGGCGGTAGTGGTCTCGGCTATATTGAATATGCTTTGGTAATTGAGGAACTCGCCAAAATTGACCCTTCAATTGCTCTTTCTGTTGCAGCTCATAACGGTTTATGTACTAATCACATTTATCTTTTCGGAAATGAAGAGCAGAGACAAAAATATCTTCCTGATTTAGCTTCGGGTAAAAAAATTGGAGCGTGGGGATTAACTGAACCTGCTTCGGGCTCTGACGCTGCAGCTTTAAAAACTGTTGCCACAAAAGAGGGAAATAAATATTTATTAAACGGAAGTAAGACTTTCACCACACACGGTACGGTTGGCAAAACCTCTGTAATGATGGCTATAACTGATAAAAGTAAAGGTACTAAAGGGATTTCGGCATTTATTGTTGATCCTGAATCACCCGGGTTTATCAGAGGCAAAAAAGAAAACAAGCTTGGAATGAGGGCTTCTGATACAACTCAATTAACTTTTGAAAATTGTGAAGTTCCGGAAGGAAATCTGCTCGGTATTGAGGGAGAAGGCTTCAAACAGGCGATGAAAGTTCTTGAAGGGGGTAGAATCTCTATTGCCGCTCTTTCTGTAGGACTTGCACAAGGATGTTTAAATGAGTCGATTAAATATTCAAACGAAAGGCATCAATTCGGAAAAGCGATCAATCAATTTCAAGGAATTCAGTTTAAACTTGCCGATATGGCAACAAATATTGAAGCTGCAAGGCTGCTTACTTTCAAAGCTGCTTCAAGAAAAGACAAAGGGCAATCAATTGCTAAAGAAGCGGCAAAAGCTAAACTTTTTGCTTCCGAGATTGCTGAAAGAGCCTCATCAGAAGCAGTTCAGATATTCGGTGGCTATGGTTTTATCAAGGATTTTCCTGTCGAAAAATTTTACAGGGATGTTAAACTTTTAACAATTGGCGAAGGAACATCCGAAGTTCAAAGAATTGTGATTGCCAGACAATTATCAAACGATTAGAATTATGAAAAAAACCGGTAAAAAAGCTGTACATAGCGATGTATTTCTCGCAAGGGAAGATTTCAACAAAAACGAAGTCCGTAAAATTAACGGTATTAAAGGTATTGTTGAAAAAGGCGGAGGTGAAAAAGCCCAGATCAAATTAAAAGAGAAGGGGAAACTCCCCGCAAGAGAGAGAATAGCCCGGCTAATTGACGAGGGTACCCGTTTTTTTGAAATTGGAACGCTTACCGGTTACGGAATGTATGAAGAATACGGCGGTGCCCCCTCATCAGGTACTATAACAGGTATCGGAAAGGTTAAAGGGCGCGATTGTATGATTGTAGCTAATGATGCTACTGTTAAAGCGGGAGCTTGGTTTCCTATAACTTGCAAAAAAAACCTGCGCGCTCAAGAAATTATTATGGAAAATAAAATTCCCGCAATCTATTTGGTTGATAGTGCGGGGGTTTTTCTCCCGCTTCAAGACGAAATTTTTCCGGATAAGGAGCATTTTGGCAGAATATTTAGGAATAACGCAAAAATAACTTCAATGGGTATTCCTCAAATTGCGGCAATTATGGGTCCCTGTGTTGCCGGAGGTGCATATTTACCGATTATGAGCGATGAAGCATTAATTGTTGAGGGGCACGGTTCGGTTTTCCTTGCCGGTTCTCACCTTGTTAAAGCTGCGGTAGGTGAAATAATTGATAATGAGAGTCTTGGCGGTGCATTAGTTCAATCTAATATAAGCGGGGTTACCGACTATGTTATGAAAAACGACGAAGAATGTATTGACCAAATTAGAAGTTTGGTTGATAAGTTTGCAATTAATGCAAAAGCCGGTTTTAATAGAATTGAACCTCAAATGCCGGTTTATGACCCGAAAGAAATTTACGGCTTATTTCCCGAAGATAGAGTTAAACAATACGATGTTTACGATATATTATCAAGAATTTTGGACGGTTCAGAATTTGACGAGTATAAAGCAGGTTACGGCAAAACGATTGTTTGCGGATATGGCAGAATTGACGGGTGGTCAGTAGGAATAGTAGCTAATCAAAGAACCGTAGTTAAAAGTGCTAAAGGCGAAATGCAGGTAGGTGGTGTAATTTATTCTGATTCTGCAGATAAAGCTGCCCGTTTTATAATGAATTGTAATCAGAGAAAAATCCCACTTCTGTTTTTGCAAGATGTTACGGGCTTTATGGTAGGCAGCAGGGCAGAGCACGGAGGTATAATTAAAGACGGCGCTAAGATGGTTAATGCTGTGGCAAATTCTGTAGTCCCTAAAATTACTATTATTACGGGCAACAGCTACGGTGCGGGCAATTATGCTATGTGCGGAAAGGCTTACGACCCCAGATTTATTTTTGCTTTTCCGAGTGCAAAAATTTCTGTTATGGGGGGTGCTCAAGCCGGTAATGTTCTATTAGATATTAAAATTAAGCAATTGGAAAAATCAGGCGAGAAACTATCTGAAGAGAAAAAAGCCGCACTACTAAAAGAGATTCTCGATTCTTACGAAAGTAAATCTTATCCTCTTCACGCTGCTTCAAGATTGTGGATTGACGAGATAATTGACCCTGCTCAAACCCGGAATATTGTTAGCAGGGCAATTGAAATTGCCGATAATAACCCGGATATTCCACATTTTAATCCCGGTGTGATTCAAGTATAGACTTTATCATTACCGGGATCATAAAAACAGATGTTTAATTCAAACTTTTTTATATAGAGTTTAATATTTTATTTATAAAGAGTTTCGGCTTTTTGAGCAGAAGTAACAATTCCTTTTATCAAAGAGGAACTGAAACCCGAGTGTTCCATTTGATTAAGACCAGCAATAGTACATCCTTTTGGAGTTGTAACTTTATCAACTTCGCTTTCAGGGTGTATTCCCTTATTTAATAAAAGAGTTGCCGCACCTTTTGCAGTTTGTGCCGCCATAAAAAGCGAATCTTCAGCATGAAATCCAATTTCTATACCGCCCTGCGAAGCAGCTCTTATTGCCCTCATAAAAAACGCAATTCCGCAAGCACATAATGCAGTAGCCGGAACCATCAATTCTTCATGGATAACCAAAGTCTGCCCTACGGATTCAAAAATTTTTGTAGCTAATTCACAAGCTTCTTTTTCGGAGTCTAATGCCGAGATACAAGTCATAGATTCCTTGATAGCTATTGCAGTATTTGGCATCACTCTAACAACGGGGCATCTATTCCCGGTTCTTTCTTTAATTTGTGAAATTGATGCACCGGAAACTACAGACATAATCACATGCTTTTTTTCGGATAGAACAGGAGCAATCTCTTCTAAAACGCCGTTCAATTGCTGAGGAGTAACACACAAAATGATAATTTCACTCTTTTCGACAGCTTCAGTATTATTTGTTGTAGTATAATTCCCTAAGTTTTTGTATAATGATAAGCCGTCTTCTAATCTTCTTGTAACTGTAAGTTCATTGTTTTCGATAATTCCCGATGACATTAAACCAAGTGCAATAGAGGAACCAATATTTCCGGCTCCTATAATTGCCACACTTTTATTGAGTTTTGACAAAATGAAAAATTCCTTATTTTGGATAATCAAATTGCAAAAATAAACTATTCCATCCATTAATTAAGAAGTAAGAGAGTAAAATTGAAAAGAATTTTAATATTAGTATTTGTAATAGTTTTATTTGTTCATATAGTTAATTTTATGCAAATACTATTCAGTCCGGTTTCATTTTATTCCGTACCGCCATTAAAATTAAATGAAAAGAAGATCATAATAATAGATGCTTCTAAAGGTGGCTCTGAAATTGGTGCCGATTCACCTAATCAAATTTTGGAAAAAGATGTTAATTTAAAGGTTGCTCAGGCAATTGCTGCTAAACTTGCTGCAAACCCAAATTTTAGCGTATTTTTAACAAGAAATTCAGATAGAACTGTTTCATTAGACGAAAGATTAAAAATTGTAACATACAAAAAAGCCCATACACTTATAACAATTACCTCATCTGAAGGAAATGAGTGGCAGAAAGGGTACCGGGTTGAATTTTCGGGTAACAATGCGGTTGTAGAACAATCTAAGAAATTAGCTGAAAATATCGGTTATTCTCTGAGAAATAATGGCTTTAAACCGGATGCGTTTTCTTTAATCTCATCTCTGATACCCTTATATAACATGACATTCTCTTTTTTAGATATGACCGGAATATATAACCCGGATATTCTAACAATATCAACAAACAATTCAGTTTTTCAACTAACTTCGGGGTTAGACCCCATCATTCAGAATTCTCCTTCACCGGCTGTTTTGATTGCTTGTGGTTATATCACAAGTATATCAGATTTACCTAATTTTTATTCAGACGAAAATAGAACAAAACTTGCCATAGCTGTTGAGGAAGGGTTAATCAGGTACTTTTCGGAAAAGTAAATAATTGCGGTAAAAACGATAATTGTGAATTGATAGTTTTTCATGGCAAAAGTAACTGTAAATTCCACAACTGTCTTTCAAGTAACAAAATTCGAAAACAAATAATCAACTCATTTTACTTTTTCAATTAACACCACTTTATACATCTGTAAATTTTCTTTTTTGATGATAATAGGGGGGATAGCCTGATTGTACGAAGTAAGTATAGCTAAAAACGGAGCATCTTTGTTTTCGTTGTAAATTTTTAATGCACCCTTAGTTTTATCGTAAATTGCCGCAACCAAATCACCGTCTTTAACTTTTGCAATTGTACTAACCAAAACCAGATCGCCGGGATTAACAACAGGCATCATCGAATACCCGAATTCTGAATCAACTTTTAAGTAAAAGTGGGTATCGGGGTCGTAGTCAATGCTTTTAGATTCATTTACATTTTCCCACTCTGAAAATTCTGCTTTACCGGCGGGTATTGTACCCAGAACTTTATACACACCCGGGCTTTCAAAACCTTTATTATTATAATAAGCTGAAATTGAATCAGAGGGTGAGCCGTTTAATAGCCATTTAATATCGCATCCTAATAAAGAAAGTTTTGAGAGTAGCTCACCGCCGGGAGTGATTTTACCGGTTAAATATGAGTTTAATGTTTGGGGTTTCATTCCTAACGCAGATGCAAATTCAACAAGGCTTGAATAATTTTGTGAACCGTATTCACGGAGCCTTATACCGATTTCAATTTTTTGGTTCATTGTAAGATATTTAACTTATAATTTAACAAGTTTAAAAAAAGAACTTGACAAATATAAGATAATAGTTTTATTTTTGCAAGACAATAAGATAATAATATTATAATAGTATAAGATTATTAGCTTAAATTAACGGGGAACTTGGCGTAAAATTCCCCGTCAGAAAAGGAGAAATTGTACCGTATGAAGGTGTGCAAAATTAAAGTATTTTTTTGAAAAAAGAAAGAGAAAAGTTTATACTTAATAAAAAGGAGAAAGAATGGAAGAGCTCAAGCAATTAAATTTCAAACAGCTGCTTAAAATGGGGTTGGTAAATGAAGTAGAACTCAGAAATTATCTCATCAATATGAGGTTTTCAGAGCTACAGAAAACGGGTATGAAAACAAAAGTGATTGAGGAGATTTTAGGGGAAGAATTTTTTATTTCGCCGGAGAGTGTTCACAGAATCAGGTATTCGAAAAAGCACAAAATGATCACTAAATTGGGTTTTGAATAATTTGAGGCTGTCTTGTTCAGACAGCCCCAAACTAGAGAGGAAAATTATTTTAAGAGAGTCATTTTAATTGATTTAACAATCTCGCCGCTTCCTAAAGAGAAAACAGCATAATAAGTACCGCTTGTTAAATTTTTAGCGTCAAACTCGATAGAATGCCCGCCGGCGGGTAAAATACCGTTTTGTAATTCTGTAACAAATTCGCCAAGGGCACTAAAAACTTTAATTGAAACATGATTTTCGACAGGCAAATTAAAGGTTATCCAAGTTCTTGGATTAAACGGATTAGGATAATTTTGGTTTAAAGAGAAAAATTCAGGAGCAAAGTTTTCAACCAAAACTTCTTCAGAATATTCAAAAGAACCGTCAAAATCAAGTTGTTTAAGTCTATAAGCAATAGAAGTAGCATTAATACCGGAAATATTATCCATAAAAACATAATCTTTCTTTTCGGTAGTAGTACCAAAACCATCTTTGTATCCAATTGCAGCCCAAGCCGAAGTTTCATTGGCGTTTATAACTTTTCTTTCAACTTGGAAACCGGCGTTGTTAATTTCAGAAGCTGTGCTCCATCTTAATTCAACATTAGTACCTGAATGGGAAGCTGTGAAAGAAACTAATTCAACGGGTAAAATTTCAACCGTACCAACAATTAAAGTACCGCCTACACCGCCAAGAACAGCTTTGCCGGTAGGTTTCCAAACATTAACGGTGTTAATTCCGCCTGTAACACCAGGGGGAAGATTAACTTGAGTCCAAGATTGACCGTCATTCATAGATTCAAACAAACCTAAAGAAGTAGCAGCCCAAACTTGTGATTGACCTTCATTGTATTTTAAACCGCGAGTTAAGCCAACCGGAACAGAAGAAACAAGCCAAGATAAACCACCGTCTGAAGATCTGTTCTGAGTGTTTGATGCTTGCCAGAAACCTGCAACACCTGCACCGTTAGCCGAGCTGAAAGCCATTGAACCGACAAACTGAGCTGTTAAAGTTGAAAATGACCAAGGACCGTCAGGACCATTTGCCGAGTAATAAATTCTGTTTGCTGACGTAGCGCCTGTAGCACCGCCTGTTCCAAACCAGCATTTATTTCCTATACGATAAAATGAATTATTAGCTCCGAAAACATTTGATGCTACTGAAGGAACAGGGTTAGCTATCGGTTGCCAAGTTAAACCTGCATCTGTAGATTTTAGAATTAAGAAGTTTGCACCTACAGGATCACTTTGACACCAAAGTTCAGTAGCCGATAAATTATCAACAAAATTGAACCAAGCTCCTGACGCACCTGCGTAAACATTAGTCCAGGTAGCACCACCGTTTGTTGTTCTATAAATATTTCCGTTACCTGCATTAGGACCGGATACAACAACTGCAACATCGGCTGAGAGACCGGCAATTGAGTAAGCTTCCTGCCCTATATTGCCTTTTAATGTCCAAGATGTTCCGCCGTTAAGTGATTGTAAAACATCACCGTTTGAAGCTGATGCCCAAATCACATTTTCGTTAACAAAATCAAATTGCCAAATATCACCTGTGGTTCCACTAGGCACTATTTGCCAGGACTGTCCCATAAGGGTTGAGATTAAGAAAATGGGTAAAAGTAATAGTTTTTTCATACTATCTCCTTTTTAAGATTATTGAATGTATTTGTTAGTTAATTTTTTTTCTCAATTTGATATTTGT
>JACSRR010000067.1 GCA_014879635.1 Ignavibacteriaceae bacterium
TTAACCTCGAACTTCGAACTTCGAACTTTTTCAGCTACCCACTAAATTTGTCAACTGCGTTTCGCATCTATCCACCAAATTTACATGACCTAAGCATTTCGACTTTGATTTTAAACCGGAATGAGTTTCAATTGAGCTATCAAGAAAACAACTGTTAATTTTAAATAATCGTTAAATCTATAAATGCAATATTATTGAATTGATATTCTTCTGAATTAAATTTACTTTTAAAGTGTGAATTATAAAATATATATAAATAATTGAAACGAAAAATATTATTTATTGGTGGTTCATTGAATCAAACTTCAATGATGCATCAAATCTCAAAATTTTATCCCGATGATGACTGTTATTTTAGCAGTTTTTTTGCAGACGGATATCTTAAATGGTTAACCGAGCATAAATTCCTCGAGTTTACGGTGCTTGGCGGGCAATTTAAAGCAAATACCCACAAATATTTTAAAGACCATAATTTAAAAGTTGACCAAGAAGGTATGCTGCACGAATATGATTTAGTATTTACATGCAGTGATTTAATAGTACCCAAAAAGATTACTAAAACCCGGCTTATCTTAGTTCAAGAAGGAATGACAGACCCCGAAAACCTTGCTTATCACTTAGTTAGGGCGTTTAGACTCCCCCGGTACATCCCTTCTACCTCAATGACCGGTCTCTCGCACTTATATGATAAGTTTTGTGTTGCTTCCGATGGATATAGAGATCTATTTATTCGAAAAGGCGTTTTACCTGAAAGAATTGAAGTTACCGGTATTCCGAATTTTGATAATTGCGCCCAATATTTGAATAATGATTTCCCTTACAAAAATTTTGTTCTTGTAGCAACTTCAGATGCTAGAGAAACTTTAAGATATGAAAACAGAATAGGTTTTATCAAAAAAGCCGTTAAAATTGCAAACGGAAAACAATTAATATTTAAACTTCATCCTAATGAAAATTTTGAGAGAGCTACCCGTGAAATCAACAAATATGCCCCGGGTGCAATAGTTCTCACTTCAGGAAACACTAATCAGATGATAGCAAATTGCGATATTTTATTAACAAAGTGGTCATCTGTTGTTTATGTAGGGCTTGCATTGGGTAAAGAAGTATATTCAAAGTTTAATTTAAATGACTTAAAAAAACAAATGCCCATTCAAAACGGCTCAAAATCTGCCGAACATATTGCCGAAGTCGGTAAAGAGCTCCTTAAACTTTCAATAAGTGAAATTAAAAATAAAAGCAGAAAGCCTTCAGGTTACTTAAAAGCACAATTTAACCATAGTGTAAAAAAAATTCAAGGGATAAGGTTTGGAAATTAAATTTATAATTCCCGAGTTTAATATCATCAACCAATTTTCCAAAAAAGTTAAAATTTAATCATCTGTAATACTATATATGAGTAATTTTAAAATTGCGACCGTAGTTCAAGCCCGTATGTCGTCAACCAGACTTCCATTCAAGGTTATGATGTCACTTGCCGGTAAACCGCTAATATACAGACAGATTGAGAGAATAAACTCATCAATTCTTTCGGGTACTTTAGTAGTGGCAACAAGTAACGAAAAATCTGATGATGATTTGGCAAATTACTGTGTTTCTGAAGGTATTAATGTTTATCGCGGTAGTTTAAATGATTTGTTAGACCGGCATTACAATGCTGCAAAATCGGTTGATGCAAATATTGTAATCAAAATTCCTTCCGATTGCCCGTTAATTGACCCTAATGTTATTAACAAAGTTGTAAAATATTACTTGAATAATCAAGATAAGTTTGATTTCGTAAGTAATCTTCACCCGGCTACTTATCCTGACGGCAACGATGTTGAAATTATGTCAGTCTCGGCTTTAGAAACCGCCGTAAATTTTGCTCAAAAAGATTACGAAAGGGAGCATACTACTCCGTTTTTTTGGGAAAATCCGGAGAGATTCAGAATAGGTAATATTGAATGGGAAACGGGGTTTAACTACTCAATGTCACACCGGTGGACAATTGACTATGAAGAAGATTACCTTTTTATTAAAAGGGTGTATGATGAGCTTTATAATCCGAACTACCCTTTCACTCTTTATGATATATTAAATTTGCTGGATAGAAAACCTGAAATCAAATTAATTAATAAAAAGTTTGCCGGTGTGAATTGGTACAGAAATCATTTAGGCGAACTAAAAACTATTTCAAAAAACCAAACTAAAGCAGTTTAGAATTAAATTATGCCAAACAGTGTAAAAAACAATGAAAATTATCCGGTTATTAAAATTTCGGACGAATATATTAAACGCTCCGAAGGATTAATACCCGCACATACGCAAACTTTAGCAAAAGGTCCTACTCAATGGATAAACGGTGTTGCACCAAAATACTTGAAAAAAGGGAGAGGTGCACGCGTTTGGGATGTTGACGGAAATGAATTTATTGACTTAAACGCCGCAATTGGTCCACTTGTATTAGGTTATTGCATCCCCGAAATTGACGAAGCAATTAAAAATCAGCTTCAAGACGGAATAACATTCTCTTTGATGCACCCTCTTGAAGTTGAAGTTGCCGAACTTATCAGAGAAGTTGTGCCAAATGTTGAATCGGTCAGGTATTCTAAAACCGGTGCAGATGCCGTAAGCGCCGCTGTTAGACTTGCGAGAGCTTATACAGGAAAGAAAAAAATTCTCTGCTGCGGGTATCACGGTTGGCATGATTGGTATATTTCGGTAACCGACCGCAACAAAGGAATTCCGCACGAAATTGGTGATTTGACTTTCACTTTTAATTATAACGATTTTGATGCACTATTAGATTCGATTGACGATGATGTTGCCGCAATTATTTTAGAACCGTTCGTTTTTCAAAAACCGGATGACGGGTATCTTGCAAAAATCAGAGAAATCTGTACTTTAAAAGGTATTATTCTTGTTTTTGATGAAATGTGGACCGGCTTTAGAGTCTCGCTCGGAGGTGCACAAGAATATTTTGGCGTGAATGCTGATTTAGCTCTCTTCTCAAAGGCTATTGCAAACGGTATGCCTGTTTCGGTAATTTGCGGTAGAAAAGATATTATGAACCTGCTCGATAAAGAAGTGTTTTTCTTTACTACTTTCGGCGGAGAGGCTCTTTCACTCGCTGCAACAAAAGCAACTATTAATTTTATTAGAAATAATGGTGTTGTTACTGAAATTGCAAGAAAAGGAAAACTCCTCAAAGACGGATACAATAACATTGTTAAAGAACTTGGCATGGATTACACTTCATGTTCCGGATTTGATTGCAGAACTATTATCACTTTTGACGCAAAAGGGGGAAATCCTCTCGAATTAAAATCTTTTGTGCAACAAGAGATGATTAAAAGGGGTGTTTTATGGGGCGGTTTCCACAATGTCTCTTACTCGTTAACCGATGAAGATATAGCCTATATACTTTCATGCTATAAAGAGGTTTTAGGTATGCTGAAAGCAGCCGTTGAAACAGGTTCGGTTTCGTCAAAATTATTGGGCAAGCCGGTTGAGTCTGTTTTTAGAAAAACATCAAATTTTAACATGAAACCGAAGAATTAGATATGAAAAGTAACCTTTTTGACCTCACCGGTAAAGTAGCAGTTGTTACGGGTTCTCTCGGTTTAATCGGTAAACATCATTGCTTGGCATTAGTTGAATACGGTGCATTAGTTGCAGTTTGTGATATTGACGAAGAAAATTGCGGTAAATTTGCAGAAACACTCGGAAACAACTCTGCCGGCTTTGGAGCTGACATCACAGATAGAAATAAAGTTACACAGTTAAAAGACAGAATTCTCGCAAAATATGGAAAAATTGACATTTTGGTGAATAATGCAGCAATAAATGATAAATTCGAAGACCCCGCAGCAACCTTCGAACAATCTAAATTTGAAAATTACCCTGTTGAACTTTGGCAAAAATCTTTAGATGTTAATGTTACCGGCACTTTTCTTTGCAGCCAAATTATTGGTTCCGTAATGGCTGAAAACGGCGGCGGCAGTATTATTAATATAGCCTCTACTTACGGCTTGGTGGCTCCTAATCAAGATTTGTATATTGATGAAAACGGAAATCAAAAGTTCTTCAAAACAGTTGCTTATCCCGTTACCAAAGGTGCAATTATTTCTTTTACCAAGTTTCTTGCAGCATACTGGGGCAACAAAAATGTGAGAGTTAATACTCTTACTCCGGGTGGAGTTGAAAATAATCAAGACCCCTATTTTATCAAAAAATATTCCGAAAGAACCCCGTTAAATAGAATGGCTCAACCATTTGACTATAAGGGTGCACTTATTTTTTTAGCCGGTGATGCCTCTGCTTATGTTACCGGTAGTAATCTTGTTGTTGACGGAGGTTTTACAATATGGTAAATCTTAACGGATTGAATATCACCCCAAAAATTGCTAAAGAAAAGGCGCTTAAAATTAGACTCCTTCTAACTGATAATGACGGCGTTCTTACTGATACGGGGGTGTACTACTCCTCAGACGGTGAAGTAATGAAGAGATTTTCTATTCGTGACGGTATGGGTGTTGAAAGATTAAGAACTATCTGCAATATCGATTCCGGTATTATTACCGGCGAACTTTCGGGTTCTGTTGAAAAAAGAGCCGAAAAACTTAAAATGAAGATAGTTTATTTGGGTAGCAAAGACAAATTAAAAACCCTTGATGAAATTGTGCGGGTTCACGGCTATTCTAAAGACGAAATTGCATATATAGGCGATGATTACAACGATATTGACATTATTAAAGAGGTTGGTTTATCAGCTGCACCCGGCGATGCCCTTTCCTTTATCAAAAAGAATGTTGATTTCATTTGCGAAAATAAGGGTGGAAACGGTGCTTTCAGAGAGTTTGCCGAATTAATTATTTTTTTCCAAACTATTTAAGGTTTATTTTTTTAATGGTAAAAACTTTTGATTTAGGATTAAAAAAAGTTGGGGGCGAAAGTCCTTGTTTTGTTATTGCAGAAATTGGTATTAACCACAACGGCTCGGTTGAGATCGCAAAAAAATTGATTGACGGCGCTGTTTTTTCTGGTTGCGATGCAGTAAAATTTCAAAAAAGAACTCCCGAAATTTGTGTTCCGAAAGATCAATGGAATATTGAACGCGATACTCCTTGGGGAAGAATGACTTACATTGATTACAGACACAGGATGGAGTTTACCGCTGAACAATACAAAGAAATCACAGAGTATGCTCTTAGTAAAGGTATTGTTTGGTTTGCTTCATGCTGGGATGAAGAAGCTGTTGATTTCATGGAACAGTTTAACCCTCCCCTTTACAAAATTGCATCAGCTTGTATTACAGATAAGCCCTTATTATTAAAGCATAAAGCATTAAATAAACCTGTTATGATTTCAACAGGGATGTCAACAATGGAAGAAATTGAAGGGGCAGTTGAAACTTTAGGTACAGATAATCTTCTAATTGCTCATGCAACTTCAACTTATCCCTGTAAACCCGAAGAACTCAATTTGAAAATGATTCAAACATTGATGAACAAATTTCCGGGTGTTCCAATCGGTTACTCAGGGCATGAAGTGGGGCTTGCACCTACTTGGGCTGCAGTTGCTTTAGGTTCTTGCTTTGTTGAAAGGCATATTACCCTCGATAGAGCTATGTGGGGCACTGACCAAGCTGCTTCTGTTGAAGTTGGCGGTTTTATGAAACTTGTTACCAATATTAGAGATATTGAACAATCTTTAGGTGACGGCGTTAAAAGAGTTTACGAAAGTGAAATGTCTTCGAGAAAAAAATTAAGAAGAGTACAATAATAATTACAGGAGGAATTTATTGATTATAGCTAATATCTTTGTGGAAATAAGTACCCTTTTCCAAAGTATTAGAGGTTTTATTGATTCATTACCCAAAGCAGATTTATACAGTGGTGTTGCAGTGGCAACCGCCGCGGTACTTTTTGTAACTTTGGAGAGGCTATTCCCCTACAACAAAGGTCAAAAACTTTTTCGTGAAGGATTTTTTAACGATTTTGTGCTTTATACTTTTGCACAAAGTTACCTTCTCGGATTACTTTTTGCATCTATGATGAGATTCATTGATGATCATACTGCAATAACCCGTTATCAACTTTTGGCGGATGTTCCTGTATGGGCAATTGTTTTAGGTTCGCTATTTATTCATGACTTTTATATCTATTGGTTTCATAAATGGATGCATCACAACAATTTTTTGTGGAGATTGCATGAGGCTCACCATTCAACTAAAGATGTAGATTGGCTTTCCGGCTCGCGTTCACATGCCTTTGAGATTTTAATTAATCAAACAATTGAGTTTGCTCCCTTTATTTTATTAGGTGCACCACCTGAAGCAGCTGTGATTAAAGGAGCTGTTTCTGCTATTTGGGGAATGTGGATTCATACTAATATCGATGTTAGGTCAGGTAAACTGCAATATATTATCAACGGACCAGAAATGCACAGATGGCATCACGCTGATAAAGACGATGACGCCCACAATATGAACTTTGCTACAAAATTTGCATTTTGGGATTTTATCTTTAATACGGCATATTTCCCGAAAGAAAAAAAGCCCCGCGTTTACGGTCTTTCAGAAAACTTTCCCAATAACTTCTTAAAACAGTTTTTCTTTGCTTTTAGAAGATTTTCGCACAATAACAGTGAAAGCTCTGAAACTGTAAACGATTAATACCTGAAAATTTGTTCATGGTAATTGTAAGTAAGGTTCAAATAGCAGGGTTAACAATATGTATTTACAAAGTAAAAATATCTTTGATTGATTAAGACTTCTGATACTCTTAGTAACCGGAAATTTCACAGTGATTACTTTATCACTTGGGTTGATGGTATTTTATAATTAATACTCGTCCCGGGCACCTCATTAAGGCTCTGTTACCGGGACAAGTTTAAAATATTAATCATCAATTATTCAATATCTGCATACGGTTTTGGAGGCAGCAACGGAGATTTTTTATCTGAGTATTTCTTCAGATATGCAAATACAGTATCAATCATTTCAACTGCGCTAAGAATATGAGGTCCCTTATTTAGCATAACACAATCTGCCCTGCCGCCTTCTGCAACATCTGTAATTTCTGCTCTTGAGGGAATTCCTTTTTTAGTTAACGATTCTAATACCTGAGTAGCCCAAATTACCGGTAAAAGAGCCGATTCGCTAATACGCATTATTTCAGTTTGAACAAAAGCTAAAGCTTCCCATCCATATTCAACGGCTAAATCTCCTCTTGCAATCATTACTCCCACAGGATAGTGAGTCATCCCTTCGGCAAGAATTGAAGGTAAATTTTTGAAACCGCTTTGAGTTTCAATTTTAATTACAACACCAATGTGGCTTGCGTTTAATGTTTGCAACTCATCAAACAAATTTCTCAAATCATTTGCCGAATTAACAAATGAGAGGTTTACAATATCGCCGTACAGTGCTATAAATTTTAGGTCTTCTTTATCTTTGGCGGTTAATCCCAAAATTTTAAGTTCGGTATCCGGAATATTAATGCCTTTGAAACTTCTAATTTTAACTACATCCTTTTTAGTGAATGTAACTCTCAATATTAATTCATCTTCTCTTACCTCTTCAACCTCCGAAACCACAGAGCCATCATCAAACAGTACTCTCTGACCTCGTTTAACTTGTTCAAACAAAGCTTTTTCAGGACAAGTTAGTTTAGAAGGTGCAATACATTTTCCTTGGTCGTCAAATTTTGCGGGAGTACATTCATCTTCACCAAAAACCAAACTAATAATGTCATTACATCTAATTGGTATCCATTGTTCGGCTGGCGGTAAATCTTTAACTTTGCCTAAAATAGAATCATCACCTGCAATAAACACATCAGTTCCTGAAAGTATATATGCGGTGTCTTTAGAACTACCTATAAATCCATATTCATGCCTACCGGTAACTGAAACAACAATATCATGACCTCTCACATCTGAAATTAGCAGATCAACCCCGGGTTTTAGATTATCAAGTACATCGTTTGTTACGGGAAGAAAAGTTTCCCCATCGTTTAACAGAGGAATCTCAGAACAAATAATAACATCGGCAGGAATAACAACTCCGCCTATTGAGTCTCTTTCCGGCGAAAAATGAACAACTTTAGGACCATCGGGGAGTTTTCCGGTTCTCAATTTTGGACCGCTTAAATCCAATGCTACTTTGCAGGGCAATTTAGTCTCTTCGGCAGCCCTTCTGATGTTTGAGATAATATTAAGCCAAACTTCCGGATTATCGTGGGCGCAATTTATCCTGCCCACCCTCATACCGTTTTCAACCAGTTTTTTGACTAATTGATAATCATTTGCAGTAATTGCGGGCAAAGTTACCATTATTCTGGTTGTCTTTTTCTTAACTTTTGGACCAAACAGTGCTTCTGCGTTCTGACCTGCTATTTTTTTAGCTTCTTTAATTTGATGGGGCGGTTTAATAGGAAGCGGAATTTTCTCGCCGGTCAAATATGATAAAATATCTTTAATTTTAGAGATACTCGCCATTACATGAGCCTCTGCTTTACCGAGTCTTGAAAGACCTAAAGAAGCTAATTGTTCTTGTAGCTTTCTTGTATCTTTATCCCTTAATGCTAAATAGTGAATCATATTTAACATACCCTGTTTATTGTTCTTGTGCACAGCTTCTATTTTCTGTTTGTGTTTTTTAAGAAGCTCTGCAGCTGTTTTTTCAATTATTTCTAATTTC
>JACSRR010000460.1 GCA_014879635.1 Ignavibacteriaceae bacterium
TCCGTCGTCGGCAGCGTCAGATGTGTATAAGAGACAGACACAGGCTATTTTGCCAAGAATTTTGGAATCAACGGATAATCAAAATAACGCTTATTTAGTTCTAATACGCTTAATAGTGCTTATCCTCACAACTTTTACTCAAAAAGAGAGTCATAAAGCACTCCTAATGCTCAGTATAAATAGAAATTTAGTTTTCCGGTATGCTGTTAAAAAATTAGGTGTGTAGAGAGTTAGATAAACCCGGTTTCAAATGTTGGTGAATTATTAAAAAAAGAGGAAGATTTTGCGGGTAAAGATTGTCTAAATTAAGATTTATATGTCAGAGAGTAGATTAAATTGAAGGATTGGAGAATTACTTCTATTTTTCATGCAAATTTTCAGTCTAATATTTAGTTAATTTTATTAAATTGAGATACCAAGTTCTATTCACTTTTCAAAGCACTAATTATTTACGGTTAAATGCAGCAAATAAATATTTGACTATGTTGCTGTTATTTTTTACATTTCATGTTTGACTTTTTAATTATATGAAGATAAAGATATCAAATTTGAGCCCGGGGATCCACGAGCTCAGTTATGACGGAGAAGTTAAAGAAATAGGTTTAGGCGAGCCTTTTAAGGGGTTTTACCTCCTTAATATTAAGATTGATAAGGCAAGCCACCAGGTGGTTTTATATGCAGACATTGAACTTACCGCACATTTTTGTTGTGACAGATGCGCTGCCGAATTTGATTCTAATATTAAAACCGGTTTTGAAATGGTTTATATTTTTGAATCTCCGCCTGATTATTACGATGATACTACGGTTCAATATATCCCGCTTGAAACGGATAAAATTGATATCTCAAAGGAAATTTACGACTATACTTATTTAAGTATTCCTATGAGAATTTTGTGTAAAGAAGATTGCAAAGGCTTATGCCTTAAATGCGGAACCGACTTAAACGAAAATTCATGCTCTTGCGAAAATGAAGAAGTAGATCCGAGATGGTTACCGCTAATGAAATTAAAAAAAGATTCAGATAATTAATTAAACGGAAATACTATGCCAAATCCTAAACGCAGAATGTCTAAAACACGCACTGCAAAAAGAAGAACTCACTATAAAGCTTCGGCTACACCTGTATCTACATGCTCAAATTGTGGTGAAGTGAAGCTCCAACATCATGTTTGCGATTCATGTGGTCAATACAATGACCGTACAATGCTTATTCCTAAAAAATAACTAAATTTAATATATGAGCAGTTCGCCTAATTCCGTCTGTCGCGTTGTTTTAGACGCAATGGGAGGAGATTACGCTCCAAAAAATGTTTTAATCGGAGCCGCAATGGCTCTGAAAGAAACAAATAATTTGGATTTAATATTGGTGGGAGATAAAGCTCAAATTATAAAAGTTGCTTCAGAGAACGGTCTTACTTTTCCCGAAGATAAAATTGTGCATACTACGCAAGTTATCGAGATGACTGAATCTCCTGCAGAGGCAGTGAGAGCAAAAACTGATTCTTCGATTGTGGTAGGCTCATATATGGTTCGAGAAGGTAAGGCAGATGCCTTTGTAAGTGCAGGGCACACGGGTGCTATGATGACTGCCTCTACTCTTATTATGGGTAGAATCAAAGGTGTTGAACGCCCTACTATTGGTACTCTAATGCCTTGTGTAGGTGGCGTTTGCGGTATTTTTGACGCAGGTGCCAATGTTGATTCAAAACCAAAACATTTAGTTGAGCACGCAATTTTAGGCTCCCTTTTTATGGAAGAAATTCGTGGGATTAATAGGCCCAGAGTTGGTGTTTTAAGTATTGGTGAAGAAGAGAATAAAGGAAACGAAGTTTCGAAGAAAACTTATGAAATGCTAAAATCGGTTAAGGATATTAATTTTGTCGGAAATGTTGAAGGCAAAGATATTCTTAAAGGAAATGTTGATGTTGTTGTTTGCGATGGTTTTGTAGGTAATATTGTCTTAAAATTTGCCGAAGGCGTAATAATCCTTCTCAAACATCTTTTTAAAGATTATGCCTCTAAATCACTTATGAATAAGATAAAAATGGGTCTGCTAAGGAGTTCGTTAAAAGATATATTTTCAGTTTTAAATTACGAAACTTACGGCGGTGTACCACTTTTAGGAGTTAAAGGAATTTCGATAATAGGGCACGGTTCTTCTTCGCCTTTAGCAATAAAAAATATGATTTTACAAGCTGAAAAAATGCACAAGTCAGATTTGGTTTTGAAAACTTCAAACTCACTCAAAGAATTTGTAGCTAATTTTCCAAAAGGAACAGAAAATGAATAATAATAAGAAGTTTAACGCGGTTATAACAGGGATTGGAATGTATGTTCCCGAAAAAGTACTTACTAATCAAGATTTTGTAGATATTTATGGATTAGAAACTTCTGATGAATGGATTACTTCTAGAACCGGAATTAAAGAAAGAAGAATTTTAGAACACGGAGCAACGAGCGATTTAGCAGCCGGAGCAGCCAAAGATTTACTTGCTCATTCTAAAGTTAAAGCTGAAGAAATTGATTGTATTATAGTTGCTACCGTAACTCCCGATATGATGTTTCCCGCTACTGCCTGTATTGTTCAGCACAAGATTGGTGCAACAAATGCTTGGGGTTTTGACCTTGAAGCTGCTTGCTCAGGCTTTCTTTTTGCACTTCAAACGGGTGCGTCTATTGTTGAAAGCGGCAGATATAAAAAAGTTTTAGTTATCGGTGCCGATAAAATGAGCACTATTGTTGATTACACCGATAGAAATAATTGCATTTTGTTTGGCGATGCCGCATCGGCTGTTTTGTTAGAACCCGGTGATGATTTAGAGTATGGAATTGTTGATTCTGTTCTCAAAGTTGACGGCTCGGGTTCTCCTTACTTGCACATGAAAGCAGGCGGAAGTCTTAATCCTCCCTCAATTGAAACAGTTACCAATAAAATGCACTATCTGTATCAAGAAGGGAAAACAGTTTTCAAATATGCTGTTACCGGTATGGCTGATATTTCTGTTGAAATTATGGAAAGAAATAATCTTAAAGCTGACGATATTACATATTTAATTCCGCACCAAGCAAATTTAAGAATTATTGATGCAACGGCAGAAAGAATGGGTTTAACCCGCGAAAAAGTTACTATAAATATCGATAGATACGGTAATACTACTGCCGCTACAATCCCAATGTGTATGTGTGAATATTACAGAGCCGGCAAAATTAAAAAAGGGGATAATCTTATTCTCTCGGCTTTCGGTGCAGGATATACTTGGGGTGCAACCTATGTTAAATGGAGCATCGATTAATGGGTAAGAGAGCGTTTCTTTTCCCCGGTCAAGGTTCTCAATTTGTCGGAATGGCTAAAGACCTTTTCGATAATTCTGTTGAAGCGAAAGAAATGATTAAAACTGCAGACGGTGCTATTGGTGCAAATCTTTCGCATATAATGTTTTACGGTCCCGAAGAAGAATTAAAACAAACCGAAAATACACAACCCGCTATTTTTATTCATTCTGTGGTGTTAAATAGTTTGATCAGAACTTTGGATTGCAAAGGGGCTGCAGGGCATTCACTCGGAGAGTACTCTGCATTAGTTGCTGCCGGTGCAATGCAATATTTTGATGCTATTAATCTTGTCAGATTTCGCGGTAAAGCTATGCAGCAAGCCGGAATAGATAATCCCGGTACAATGGCTGCGGTTATCGGTTTATCTGCAGAAGCAATTGAAGAAGTCTGTAAAAAAGCATCGTCAGAAGGAATTGTTCAGCCTGCTAATTTTAACTCGCCCGGTCAAATTGTTGTTTCCGGAAGTATTAACGGAGTTAGAAAAGCAATGGAAATTGCTAAAGAATCGGGCGCAAAATTGGTTAAAGAGTTGGTTGTTTCAGGTGCATTTCACTCTCCTCTAATGCAACCCGCAAAAGATAAATTGGCTGTGGAATTAGAAAAGGCTAACATTTACGATGCAAGATTTCCCGTTTACGCAAATGTTACCGCCAAGCCGGTCACTTCAAAAGATGAAATTAGAAAATTATTATTAGAACAAGTAACTTTACCCGTTAGATGGGAAGAAACTATCCTCAATATGGTAAACGACGGATTTGACGAGTTTTACGAAATTGGTCCCGGTAGCGTACTTCAAGGATTAGTGAAACGAATAGTACCCGGTGTAAAAGTTTCTTGCATAGATTCTTACCAAAAAGTTAGCGAATTTCTTTAATTATTTACTTTAGGGTTTATATCTTAGAGTTTTAATTTTAATTATTTATTATTTTTGTATTAAATAAATATTAATAAAATGATCAATTTAGAAGGTAAAAGAGCCTTAGTTACAGGCGGTTCAAGAGGTATCGGAAAAGCTATTGTACTAAAGTTATGTGCTTTAGGTTGCAATGTTGTTTTTACTTACGCTTCAAATGAAGAAGCTGCTTTATTAACCGAAAATGAATCGGGAAATAAAGCTAAAGGAATCAAAGCCGATGCAGGTTCTTTTGAAGATGCTAAAACGAGTTTTGATTTTGCAATTTCACATTTAGGCGGATTGGATATATTGGTAAACAACGCCGGTATAACCCGTGATAATTTGATAATGCGAATGAACGAAGAAGAGTTTGATTCTGTTATAACTGCAAATTTAAAATCTGTATTCAACTACTCAAAATTAGCAGTTTCGCCTATGATGTCTCAAAGAAAAGGGAGTATCATAAACATAACATCAGTTGTAGGGATAACGGGAAATGCGGGTCAATCAAATTATGCCGCTTCAAAAGCAGGTGTAGCAGGTTTTACAAAAAGTCTTGCAAAAGAAGTTGCTTCCCGTAATATTACGGTTAATGCAATTGCCCCCGGATTTATATCAACAGATATGACCGGAAAATTAAAAGAGAACCAAAAAGAAGTATTAATGTCGCTAATTCCGCTTAAAAAATTCGGTGAACCTGAATATATAGCAGATGCAGTAGCCTTCTTAGCTTCCGATTCTGCAAAGTATATAACCGGGCAGATTCTAAGCGTAGATGGCGGAATGACAATGTAATGTATTTAACTTATTAAATAACTAAACCAATCAGGAGTATAACATGGATATCGCAACCGAAGTAAAAGAAATCATCCTTACCAGATGTGACTCTGACTATGCGTCAAAAGTAACAATGGATGCTAAATTTCAAGAAGACCTCGGATTTGATTCTTTGGATATCGTTGAATTGATAATGGACTTTGAAAAAAAGTTTAACATCAAATTTGATCAAGATGAAGAAGGAAACATTCGCACCGTAGGCGATGCAGTTAAATATATCGAAAGTTTAAAAAAATAATTTCGATTTTCTGCACAAGCAATTTTACCCCGGTTTTTTTTTACGACCGGGGTTGTCCTATTATTAATACACAACACAGCACTGCTGTTAAGGTAATTCAGAATGAGTAAAAGAAGAGTTGTAATTTCCGGCATGGGGGCTATTACTCCTATCGGCAACACAGTTGATGAATTTTGGAGCGGACTAATCTCCGGGAAAAACGGAGTTGCACCTATAACTAAATTCGATACAACGCACTTTAATACGAAGTTTGCAGCCGAAGTTAAAAACTTCAATCCTGAGCTCTACCTTACAGCTAAAGATGTGAGAAGAATTGACCCTTTCACTGTTTTTGCAATTTCAACCGCTCAACAAGCCATTGATGATTCTGCAATAGACCTTAAAAATGTTGATTTAGAACGGTTCGGAGTTGTTTACGGTAGCGGAATAGGTGGTATAAAGAGCCTTGAATCGCAATCTTTCGATTATTTTAATGCCAAAACCCCGCAAGTTTTAAGTCCCTTTTTTGTTACTATGATGATTGCCGATATTGCCGCAGGGCAAATTTCAATCAGATTTGGTTTAAAAGGACCCAACTATTCAACTACTTCAGCTTGTGCCACTTCATCGCATTCAATTGCCGATGCCTTTATGTTAATTCAAAGAGGTAACGCCGATTTAATGCTATGCGGCGGTTCTGAAGCTTGTATCACTGAACTTGCAATTGGCGGATTTAATGCAATGAGAGCACTTTCTACCTGGAATGACAGGTATCTTGAGGCTTCAAGACCGTTTGATAAAGATAGAAACGGGTTTGTAATGGGCGAAGGCTCTGCCACTCTTTTGCTCGAAGAATATGATCACGCTGTAGCAAGGGGCGCAAAAATTTACGCAGAAATTGCTGGGATCGGTTTAACCGCCGATGCACACCATATTACTGCTCCCGACCCCGAAGGTTACGGTGCCGTCAGGTCAATGAGAGAATGTTTAAGAGATTCCGGTTTACCAGAAACCGATGTAAATTATATCAACGCACACGGTACTTCAACTGTCTTAAATGATATTACCGAAACTAAGGCTATTAAAACTGCTTTGGGCAACCATGCCTATAATATTACCGTAACATCTGTAAAATCTATGACAGGGCATTTATTGGGTGCCGCAGGCGCAATTGAAGCTGTAGCAACTATTCTTTCAGTGAAAAATGATTTGATTCCGCCAACTATTAATCTTGACGAGCCTGACCCTCTTTGCGATTTATTCTACAGCCCCAAAAAGGCAACCGAGTCTAAAGTGAATGTTGCTATAAGCAATACTTTCGGTTTTGGCGGACATAACGCATCGCTATTATTTAAAAAACTGTAAGGATTTTTGTGTTTGAAATTGTCCGGGATTATTTTAAAAGGTTAGCAACCCGGCGTCTTCTTAAAAAGAAGAGTTTTAAGGAGCTTGAAAAGTTACTTGGTCATAAAATTAATAACACCAATCTTTTTATTGAAGCTCTCACACACCGGTCAATATTAGACGGTTCCAAATTCATGGTCTCTAACGAGAGACTCGAATATCTCGGAGATGCAGTATTAGGTTTAGTAATTGCCGAACATCTTTTTAAAAGTTTCCCCGGTTTTAATGAGGGAAATTTAACAAAAATGCGTTCTAATTTGGTAAATCGTAATACACTTTACGATGTTGCAGTTAAAATTAACCTTTCTCAACACCTCTTTATACAAAAAGAACTTCTTAATCCGGAGAATGCGGGCTTAAAAACTATTCTTGCAGATGCTTTTGAATCGTTGGTAGGAGCAATATATTTAGAATTTGGTTTTAATGCCAGTAAGCAATTTATCGGAAAACATATTCTGAGCCCTACACTTGAAAAAGGTCTTCATTTAGTTGATGAAAATTATAAAAGTCAATTGTTAGAGTTAATCCAAAAACACAAGCTTGAACAACCAAGATATTTAGTTGTTAACGAAGAAGGTCCGGAACATGACCGTACTTTCACGATTTGTGTTTCAATAGGCACACAGATTTTTGGTGAAGGCAGGGGTAGAAATAAAAAATCTGCCGAACAACTTGCAGCTAAGTCAACTCTTGAAAAACTTAACATTTTGATGAATTCAGGCGAATATCCTCTCAGATAATTGTTATCTTTAACAATCAAATTTTTATCCTGTTTTCAGGGTAGATATTAATCACAACTCATAATTTACGAAATTAAAATTTTATGTTGATTCTCGGTATAGACCCCGGTACTATTAAATGCGGTTACGGATGTATTGAATATTTGAGCAATACCGTAAAGCTGATAGATTCGGGAGTTATTAAAATCCCTTCGGGAATTACGATGCCCGAGAAAATAGGTATAATTTTTCGTGAAATTAAAATCAAAATAATAGAGCACAAACCTGGTCAAATAGCTGTTGAAACCTCTTTTTTCGGAAGGAATATTCAGTCTGCTTTGAAACTTGGCTATGCAAGAGGTGCTGCTATTGCCGCAGCAGCAGATACTTTGATACCTGTCTTTGAATACAGCCCGAGAGAAATTAAGAAAGCAGTGACAGGCAGGGGCGGTGCGGCAAAAGAACAAGTTAGTTATATGGTGAAACTGCTTACTAATACCCCTGAAGAGTTGATTATTGACGAGAGTGACGCCATTGCTACGGCTATTTGTCACGCTTTTTCTACACGAAAGGGGACAGGTTCTGCCAAAAGTTGGAAAGATTTTGTAAAATTAAATCCCGGGAAAATTGTTTAATGATTGGTTATCTTACCGGCAAAATTGCGAACTTAAAGCCTACATTGTTAATTCTTGATGTAAACGGCGTTGGATATGAAGTAAATATCACAATTAACACTTACGATAAAATATCGGGTCAAACTGTTGTTTCGCTTTACATAGTAACAATAGTAAGAGAAGATTCTATAACATTGTTCGGTTTTTTTTCTGAGCCGGAAAAAGAGATGTTCAAACTTTTAATTTCTGTTTCCGGAATAGGACCTAAATCGGCGCAGAGTATTTTATCCGGAATTAGGGTAGAAGATCTTAGAGATGCAATTATCAGAGGTGACATTTCAAGATTAGTTACTGCTCCGGGAATAGGTAAAAAAACAGCAGAAAGAGTAATTTTAGAATTAAGAAATAAAGCCGGCGATATTAAAACAAGCGGTACCGCTGCACCGGTGGGAGGTTTCAGGTCAGAAGCTATAGCTGCCCTTGTTACACTTGGCTACAATCAAAGGAATGCCGAAAAAACTGTATCCGATTTGTTAGATTCAAAGCCGGATTTGAGCTTAGAAGAATTGATAAAAGCTGCATTAAAGAAATTTTCAGGTTAATAAAAAAGCCCGCTTAAAAGCGGGCATTAACAAATATATATAGAGGGATTAAGAAATTAGTACGCCGGCATTTCTGATGAACCACCCTTAGGGTCAGATCCGAACGCATTTTCTCCTCTTTGACCTTCGGTTGCCATTAATATAATCAACCAAATACCACCGATAAACGGAACTAAAGCAATTAGAATCCATATACCCGGTTTACCGATATCATGAAGTCTTCTTATAGCTACAGCAATACCCGGTACTAATGTTGCCAAAGAATAGAGAATAACCAAAAAGCCCAATCCTGTAACCGCATCTAACACTCCTGCAGCAACTGCAAAAATGATATTAAAAAGAGTGAACATCCAATACTCTTTTCTTCTTGCCCTTCCTTCAAAGTTGGCGTAGTTTTGCATGCACTTGACATACCATTCCATAAATGTATCTCCTTTGATTTCCTACTCTTATGGATTTTCGGTTACTCCCCGTTTTTTAGTGTGGTATTCGGCTCCACTTAATTAAAAAAGTAAACTCTAAGATTAAATAAGGCGGTTTTTAGAATTTACTGTATTAATTGTTTTAGAATCAATTTTAAAAGAGATAGTTTTTTATGGTTTTAGGTTGTAAATAAATTTTTGATTTAGTGCAACAAGAATGAAAAAACATATTTACATTAAACTAAAATACAAATGTTTTTTGTAATCAAACAATAAAAAAAATTAATTTTTTAGGAAATAAAATTTGAAAATAAAGGCGTGATATAGTTTTATAGAGAAAACTGCGAATTATTTTTTTATGGGTTTTGAAAAAAATGAGTTTAGATTAGCTCGTAATAGATAAATTTTTTGAGTCTATATTAATACAACATTCCAATATTACCTTATAAGATGAGTTTTCAAATTTAAAAGCCCGCTTAAAAGCGGGCATTAACTCTATAATAAGTGTGAATAAACTATTTTAAAAACTAACCAATTTCTGCTTCTAAGTTTGCGATATTTGAAATTGAAGCTTTTAATTTATCTCCTTTTGAAAGTGAGCCTACACCCCCGGGTGTGCCGGTAAAAATAAGGTCACCTTCGTTAATAGTCATTTTATGAGAGAGATAACTAACAATTTGTGCGGGTTTAAACAACATTAGATTCAACTCTGCTCGCTGTCTTTCAACTCCGTTTACATGCAACAGAATCTCTTCAGATAAATCTATTTTATATTCTTCTTTTGATTTAAATTCAGATAAAATTGCCGCATTGTCAAAGCACTTTGCGAGAGTCCACGGAATACCCCTCTTTTTGGCGTCCATTTGAATATCTCGCAGGGTAAAATCAAAACCGGCTGCATAACCGGTAATGGCATTTTCGGCTTCAGCTTCATCAACATTTTTAATATCCTTACCGATTAAAAGAACTAGTTCAGTTTCGTATTGCAAGTCGGTTGAGTGAGGAGGAAACTCAACAACAGCCCCGCTAAAACCAATATTTGAAGGGGGTTTCATAAAAACGAGCGGGAATTCGGGAATTTCGTTTCCTAATTCTTTAGCGTGTTCGGCATAATTTCTACCTACGCATATAACCTTTGCAACTTGATATTTTTTACCGCCGCATAAAATTTCGGGGAGTTTCATTTTGAATCCTTTTTACAATGTTATGAAAGAATTTATTCCTATTCTAAAGTTATTTTTACCCCTGTAATTTAACTTAAATCCGAAATCTAATCTAATAGGAATTATAGGATGTAAAATTCCGAAACCCGCTTCATAAAACGGACTTTTGAACTCTTGAAATGTAGCCGGTATATTTTGAGAAGAACCCGCCGAGATTTCTGTTATCGCCATGTTAACAAATCCTGTAACAACTAATCCCAATTTTTTAAGAAAATCTATGCCGAGTAATCTAAACGGTAAATCGGCAAAGTTATGTTCAACAAATAAATTCAGTGCCCTGTCTGCAACTACTTCGTTTAAATCGAGAGTTCTGAATGTTAAATTTTGTGCCAATAAATCCATGTTGCCGGGTACGGGATAGAAAAGTTGGAAGGGGAGATTTCCGTCGCTATAGAATGCCGTTGCTCTAATGTTTAGAGTTGTTATTGCTGATGTTCTTGTAAAAATTCTTAAATTAGATTCATATAAAGTAAACTCTGATGTAGAGTTTAAGAAACCGGGTGAAGCATGAGAAACTTTTACATCTAAAAATGTTACCGGACTTGTACCCCAAATTCTCCTCCTGTAAAACCCGTCTTCTATATAATCTCTTGGGTCAAACCTGATACCAACAGAAAAAATATTGTATCTGCCTTCTGTAATTGCAGGGTTTGGAGAGTATAATTTGTCTTTATTGAAGAAAGAGAAGTCAGTGTTAACAATTGCCGAATTATCAACCCTGTTTTGAAAACCTGCCGAAATCCTGATTACGGGAAATATTTCGCCCTGATATTCAAAGTTAAAACCGTTGCTGTAGTAATAATTCAAATGCTCGTATTTTGAAATTAGAACATTAAATGAATTAAATAGTTTACTGAAATTATAGTCCCGAAACAACACATTTAACGAATTACCCGCAGAAAAACTAATTGAATGAGTTCTATAATCTCCTGCTAAATAGCGAAAAGAAAAATTATACTTGAATTTTTCGTCGGCAAAACCGTATGAAAAATCCAATGACGAATTTAATCTGTCTTTTAAGGCGGATCTGATTCTTGTGTTAAAATTTAGGGTATTTCCTTCAACCCGGTTAAAATGCCATAGCGAAAGTGGACCCGAAATAGAAAGCTCGTCAGTGAGAGATGTAGAATTTCCGAAAAAAGAAAAATCATCCCAAAAAGAACGGGGCATACTTTGTATTGAATCAATTCTACGGTATGCTTCAACTTCTGAGTCAGTATTAACAATAACTTGTTGCCCGCTCCAAAAAAGTGAATCTTTCTCGTCAGCATCGGGTAAAACAGTTACTATTGCTTTTGAGAAAGTGCCTTCGGGTATTACGGGGTTAATTTTATAGTCATTAAGCGAAGTGTTGATTTCAAATTCAGCTCTGGCAATTCCGAGATAATTAAATTTGCCGTAAACATTAAAATCGACGGGCATATAAACGGCAGGATTTCCGTAAGGAAAAAATTGTTGAAGAATTAAAAGAGAATCGATAAAATTATTGATAATACCCGATTTATTAATCGAAAGCTCTGCTCTGATAAGGTCAAAGGATTTGTCTAAAATGTAAAGCATTCCGGTTAAACCGGGAAGAGAAAGGTCTTCCGGCTCAAGGTGTATTTTAAATACATTTTTTCCGTCAATAGAAACAGTGTCTTTAATGTAGTAGTAATAATAACTTAGGGCGTCATTGGCAATAGGACCCGTCATTCTTTGACCAAAAACATTTATGACATCTTCATAAAAATTTTGAATAAATCTACCGCCGGTAAAAACATTGATAAAAGGGGGGAGGTTAGCTGTTTGTTTTCTTGCAATAATAATTTCCTTGTAATCTGAGGGAGCACTAAAAAACCCTTCGGAAATATTTTCAACAATTGCAGAAATTTTAAGCTCCGAGGTATCACTTCCGGTAGATAAACCAATACCCGCACCTCTCTGACCGGGGCTAACATTAATATCGTTTGGTGTTTTGGCGGTTGCCTTGGTGTAGCTTCTAAAAGTATAAGTCTTGAGAAAATCGTCTCTTCTATTCTTAGTTTTTATAGCTTCTCTGATGATTGCAAGAGCAGGATTTTCTCCGGGGGTAACTGTAACTTCCGGGAGGTTAACGGCACTTAGCTCTAACTCAAAATTGATATCATTGAGGTCAGAGTTAACATTTATTTCTTTAGTAAGCGAAATATAGCCAACATAAGAAACCGAAAGTGAATATCTGCCTGCACTCATTTTGAGTTCGTAGTACCCTTCTTTATTTGAAGCGGCACCTTTACCGTCATTTCCAACTCTGATATTTGCAAATAAAAGTGGTTCCCCTGTTTGGGAATCGCTTATTTTACCCTTTACGGTGAATTGTTGAGAGTATGCTAAATTAGTAAATAATAGAAAAGTAAAAATTAGAATTTTATAGTTCATAAACCGGAATTTTTAAACTTAATATACATTAATTGTAATAGTTTAAAGGAAAATGTATGATAAAAGGTTCCTTCAAATTATAAAATACAATTTTTCTGCCGGCAAATTACTTTTGACTCATCAAATCGGAAATAAATCGCATATTTTTTGAATCAATATTTGAAATGATAATTTTCAAGATAGCCGTAAACGGAACAGCTAAAAGCATACCTACAATACCCCAAACATAGCCCCAAATTAAAACGGACATTAAAATGACTAACGGGTTTAAATTTAATCTTTTACCTAAAAATATTGGTTCAAGAATATTAAAAAAGAGAGTTTGAACAACTGCAATTGCACCTATAACCAATAATGTTGAACTGACCGAACCGGTTTGAATTAAAGTCATTATGCCCGGCAATATTAGAGCTATTGCAGAACCGATTGTTGGTATAAAGTTCATGAAAAATGTAAGAATACCCCAAATTTCCGGGAAATCAATCCCTATTGCCCACATTAAAAAGAAAATTGAGATACCTGCTCCTAAATTAATTATCATTTTTGTAATAACATACCGTTGAATTTGTTCGGGAATCTTCTTAAATGTTGACTCAAGTTTTTCATCTACCTCATGTTTCTTTGCATCAATTAATTCTTCGGTTTCTGTTATAGGTAGTGCTGCAGATTCAGCAGTTTTAAATTCCTCTTCTATAGCTCTAAATTCTTTAGCTCGCCTTTTTTCGACATACCTTGTATGAATAGCCTTCATTATACCGCTATAGCCCGAAACAATAAAAACATAATAAAAGAGTACCATCAGAATACTACCTGCAAGGTCAACCGTTGAAGTAAGAACTCCGCCGGCTAATTTACCGTAGTCCAATTTACTTATTTGCTCCTCAATGGTAAAAGAATTCATTGATTCTTCACTAATTCCGAGTTTTATACCATTCTCCACAATTAATGCGTTTAATTTAGGAAGATAACTGCTACCGGCATCAGAAAACCGGATTGCGCTCTCTATTAGAAAGCTGGTGGCTCCGTAAACAAGAAAATACACTATCGCAATATTGGATATTATAATTATGGGTTTCGGAATTTTGTATTTTTCTAAGAAAATGTTTAGAGGTTGGAATAACAAAAATAAAAAGTAGGCAATAAAAAGCGGTAGAAAGATGCTCTGTAGTTCTTTCATAGCTAATCCGATTGCAATAATTCCCAACACCGTTATAAAGAAAGATGCTGATGGGCTAAGTGAATATATCTTTTTCATTCCTGTCATTTTTTTATTTATTTATACTTTTAATTTAATGATTTTTCTAAGCAAAAAATTGGCATAAATTTGAGTTCTAAATTAAAAATTGGTACTTGCAGTTGGAATTATGACTCATGGACGGGGCTGGTTTATTCCGGGCTTCCCGGGAGTAATTATTTGACCGAATACTCGTCAATTTATAACACTGTAGAGGTTGATAGATGGTTTTGGTCATTATTTCCGCCCGGAAAGGTAGTGCTTCCAAATTTAAAGGATGTAAATGATTACTTTTCTGCGGTAAACAAAGATTTCCGGTTCACTATAAAGGCACCAAACAGTATTTCGCTCACCCACTTTTATTCAAGAGATACCGGAGGAACACTTATAGAAAACCCCAATTTTTTATCTCCGGAGTTATATGAAAAGTTTTTAAAGTCTATTGAACCTTTACATCCTGTTACCGGAGTTATAATTATTCAGTTTGAATATCTTAATAAGCAAAAAATGGGGTCTCAAAACGAATTTTTACAATTGTTAGAGAAATTTGCGGAAAGTGTTGATAAAAGTATCAAAATCGGGATAGAAATCAGAAATCCGAATTATCTTAATAAAAAGTTTTTCGAAACTTTGAATAGAACCGGGTTTATCCCCGTTTTTTTACACGGATATTTTATGCCCGATGCACTCAAAGTTATCCGTGATTTCGCAAATTATATTCCCGGTACTGCAGTTTTACGGCTTCACGGACCTGACAGAACGGGCATTGAGAAAAAAACAAAAAATATTTGGAACGAAGTAGTTGAACCGAAAGATTTTGAAATCGGAACTATTGCCGAAGTTGTCAGAGAGCTTTTAGAAAGAGAAATTGAGCTTTATATCAATGTCAATAATCACTATGAGGGATCTGCACCGCTAACAATCGAAAAAATAAAAACTGCGATTGCGGGTTGATGCTACCTTTAAAAATTGAAAGAGAAGATTTAAGTGTATAATATAAACGGAAATTTAATTTAATGGAAACTTGGCTTCTATTTGCTTTATCATCGGCAGTTTTATCTGCTATTGCTGCTATTACTCAAAAAAAGATTCTCTTTGAAGTAAATGCACTCGAATTTTCATTTGTGGTATCTGTTTTTAATTTGATTTTGGCTGTACCATTTTTCTTTATGTTTGATTACTCTATTATTCAGCCGGCTTCACTGTGGGTATTGTTTGCAAAATCGATAATAAACGCATTGGCTTTTTGGTGTGTAATGCTATCACTAAAAAATTTGGATATAAGCGCCGCACTCCCGCTTCTGGCATTAACTCCGGGTTTTGTTGCAATTGTAGCTTTCTTTATGATTGGCGAAGAATTAACTATCAAAGAAATAAGCGGATTGCTGCTTTTGTTAGTAGGTACTTATATAATTGATATGAAAAATAACACCGATTTGCTCGCTCCGTTTAAAGCTTTTTTCGGGTCAAAAAAGTACTATTATGTATTCTCCGCTTTGGCACTTTTCACCGTTGCTACAGTTATGGATAAATGGATATTAAAAGGGTTTAAGTTGGGGTTATACCCTTTTATGGCATTTCAACATTTATTTTTTGCTTTAATATTTTTAGCGATTTTCGTTATAGTTAATAAATCTTTAATTCCTTCTAAAACTATTTTGAGTAAAAGGAATATTTTACTCACAGTTTTAGTTTCATTTTTGACAATTGGTTACCGCTTTACACAGATTTCTGCTGTTATTATTGCACCGGTTGCATTGGTTACCGCCGTTAAGCGTATTTCGGTTTTCTTTGCTACAATTGCCGGCGGTAAAATTTTTAACGAACCCCATCTTGTACGAAAAGCTATAGCTGCCGGAATTATAGTTGCCGGTACTTTGTTGATTGCTTAGATTGATATTTAACTTGAAAGAAAAATTATGAAAAAGAAAAACTGGATTTTATGGGTACCTGCAATTATTATTGTGCTTGTTGCAGGTTCTCTCAACTCAATTACATCGTCAGATTACCCGGTTTCAGGTACAATTGGTGCCGACGGTAAAAAAGTTACTTATTACTTTGAAAAAACTGTTCAAGCCGGTACAGATTATAGAATTCTTATCCGTACTGATAATGCTGAGATAACAGGTTATTATGAGATGAGAAATTCAAGAACGGATTCAATTCACAGAGGAGATTTAGTAAAAGGGGAGGGCATTCTTGAATCAATGGTACCCGGTGGTGCATCCGGAGATTCGCTATTTTTAGATGTTTACATAAAGTTAAGAGATTCTGTGTTTCAAGTCCCTAAAGAAACTACTCTTAGTGTTTTTGTAACGGGAAAGATCCCTATAGGCATCTCAATATTGTATAGTGTAACCCTTTTCGCCTTTTTACTTTTTGCGGTCAGAACGGCTCTTGAATCTTTTAATCCTAAACCTCATTATACCCGGTTTGTTTTATATACTGCAATTTCAACAATACTTTACAGCTTGTTTGTGCTTCCTATTTACAATTATTTTTATGGAAGAACCGGCGAATCGGATATAATGTCGCCCGAGAGATTATTTTCTTTTGAAGCATGGTATTTCCCGCTGATTTGGTTCGTTGCGTTTGCTGCACTATCTGTAATAAAGGATAAAAGATTTATTCTACTTACAGCCGGTGTTTTAACTCTCGGTTATTTTGTTATATTCCACTAAAATAAACGGTAGAATTTACATTCTGTATTAATTGGGTGTTCTCTCCGGTTAAAGTTTTTACTAATGGAAAATCATTTATTTGGCTTTCTTTATGACCGGATAAAAAATGGTTGAGGGTGATATATCATTTAATAAAAACAAAGATTCTTCCGTTCTCTATGCAAAAATTGAAGAGTACGGAAAAGAAATTTTATAGTTCTACCTTGTAATTAAACAGCAATTTAAAAACTGTGAGATTTTCTGTTGTTAAGAACTAACGGAGAAAAAAAATTACCGTTAGTTTATTTAAGTGTTTTAAGACACAGTTTTAATTTACTTAAATAGAAATCACTTTTTATATTTTAAATCATTCTCATTTATTGAGAGTGTCCAAACTTCACTGCCCTCAGTATCGAAAAGTTTTACCGATAAAATTCTATCTAATCTTGGACCGGAAACAGAGAAGAGTGCAAAATTCCTGTTTTCAAAATAAGTGCCTGGAATCCGGTTTCCGTTCGGTTCGTTTTCAGCCTTTGAAGTGCCCGCAGTGAGTGGAGATGTTGTTACTTCATAGAGCGGGTATGCCCCTTTTCTGTTCATTTTCATTGCTTCGGCAGTATGTCTATCACCCGAGATAAAAAATACCCCCTCAATCCTGTTATTATGCAGTAATTGCAATATTTCTTCTTTTTCTTCACCGTAAGTAGAGTAGTTTTCATGTACGATTGCAGTGTTAAGAAATTGCCCGCCCAAACAGATAATTTTAAATGGAGCTTTACTTGAAGCAAGGGCATCAATCAACCAATTAAGTTGTTTCTCTCCGAGAATAGTTTTATTGCCGGTAAGTTTAAATTCGGGTGTTCTGTGATATCTGTTATCTAAGAGGAAAAAATCTACATCACCCCACTGAAAAGTTGAATATATACCCGGGTTGTCATCATGTCCGTACTGATTATTACCCCAGAATAATTTAAATGCTTCAAGTGCGTCTTTTTTGTTCCGGTAAGTGTAATCGCTATTATTTTGACCGTATTCATGGTCATCCCAAATAGCGTAATGATGAGTTGAGGAGAGTAATTTTTGAAGTTCCGGCAAACTACGGTCGTGAGTATATCTATGCAAAATGCCTGTTCTTGTGTTCCAATCTGCTTCCCTCAAATATACATTATCACCCAACCATACCATAAAATCCGGATTTTTATCTGCAATCGAATTAAAAATTTCATATTGCCCGCCGTAAGGTTTACCGGGTCTATCGTAAACTGTTTCATTGATATAGGCGCAGCTTCCTGCGGCAAAGGTGAAATTTGGCGGGTCAGTTCGCCATTGCCACAATTTTTGAGTTGAAAAAGTCAGCGGATACGGGAAATCAATCATAGTTCCGTTAATGAACAGTTCATAATTGTATGTTATACCCTCATCAACACTATCAGCTAAAAGATGTGCAGTAAAAGCCTTTTCTTTATTTGTAATCTTTTTTTCAGAGAAATATCTTCTATCCGGATTTTTTGAGTCATAGTACACAATATGAACGGTAGCTTCGCTTTTGGTTTGCACCCAAATCATCACTTCTCTTATTTCTGAGTATCCCGGCATTAAACCGGAGTTTAACAATTCTTTTTGACCAAAAAGTGAGAAAGTAAGTATAAATAAAAATAGTAAAAGACTTTTCATCATAAATCCGGAATTAATTAGTAATTTTAATTTATTCGGCTGAAATTAGTTTGTATCCTATTCCGTGTACGGTAATAATAATCTTAGGTTTGTTTGAATCTTCTTCAACTTTCTGTCGTAATTTCACTATAAAATTATCAACAGTTCTTGTTGTGGGAAATTCTTCGTAACCCCAAATATTGCTTAATAAATCATCGCGGCTTACAGTGTGATTTTTATGTTCCCAAAGATATTTTAATATTTCAAATTCTTTGTGCGACATAGTAACCGGTTTTCCGTCTATAAACCCGCTGTAATTTGAGAAGTTAACTTCCAAACTTCCTATCTCAATTGTTTCTTTAATTTGCTGTTCAACTTTGGTTTCACCTCTTCTAAGTACCGCTCTAATTCTTGCAAGTAATTCCCTTAAGCTAAACGGTTTGGTTACATAATCATCAGCGCCGAGCTCTAACCCAAGAACTTTATCAATCTCTTCTCCTTTTGCAGTAAGAAGTATTACAGGAGTTTTAATTCCTTCCTGCCTTATTTTCTTACAAACATCAAACCCTGACATTTTAGGCATCATAACATCCATAACAATTAAATTATAAGCATTTGCCATAATTTTTTCATAACCTTCTTGACCATCTGATGCAGTTTCTACCGTATAACCTTCAAATTCCAAGTTATCAGCAAGACCCTTCCTCATGTTTGGTTCATCTTCAACAACAAGTATTTTAGACATAATTATTTCCGTTTTTCATTTTTTTAACAGGAAACATCAATCTGAATAGACTGCCTTTTCCGTAAGTACTTAATAATTCAACTTTTCCGTTGTGAGCTTCAATAATTTGACTCACTAAACTCAAACCTAAGCCGGTTCCTTTTGTGTTGTGTATTTCGCCGTCTGAAATTCTCACAAATTTTTCGAAAACACGCTTTAAGTCTTCCTTTTTAATACCGATACCTTCATCACGCACTTCAACAAAAACAAATTCTTCGTTAGCGGCGGTTCTCAATGTGATCTTTTTTCTTTCGGAACTATACTTCATAGCATTATCTATCAAGTTAATTACTGCTTCCGAAATAGCCTCTTGGTCAATTTCAATACCGGGTAAATTTTCCTTTAACTCTAATATAAAATTAAAGCCGTTATTAGATAGATGAAATTTGTAAGTATCGTAAATCTTTTGTACAAATTCATTTACATCAGTTTGAGAAAATTTGTAAGTTCTTTTACCCGATTCAGTTTTCGCAAAATTTAAAATCCTGTTAACGATATTTGAAAGTCTGCCGGTTTCTTGACTGATTATTCTGTAATATTCTTTTTTCTTCTCTTCTGATTTTATTCTATCAAGCTCAAGCGTTTCGGCAAACATACTAATTAGCGCCAAAGGTGTTCTGAGTTCGTGCGAAACATTAGAAACAAAATCGGTTTTTAGTTTTGCTAATTTCACGGTCTGACTCACAAACTTAAATATAAAGAAAATTCCGCTTATGATTACAAGATTTAAAAGAATTATCGTTGTGTAACTTATCCAAGTCCGGTCTCTAACTAATGATTCAATTGTTTTATCCATTAAATTAATACCCGTGCTATATTCCGGAAGAAGCCACAGTTTTTTTGAAATTCCGAAATCATCGCTTCTTACGGTAGATGTAGAAAAAAGGAGTGAATCAGAAGATGTGTTAAAGATTGAAACAACAAAATTTTCGGCAGGTATAGATTCAATTTTTCTTGCCAATACAGAGGTTATAAAAGTATTTTGATTCAGAACAAAAACAGCAAAATCAAATCCGGATAAACTATTGACAATTGAAAAAGTAATTAGCTGGAATTTGTTGTCAATTTCACCGAGTACTTCTAATTTACGGTAACCGGCGTCTTTATAACGGGATAATTTTTCAAAAAGTGAATTATTTTCGTCAATTATTTTTATTATTTCTTCGTCTTTAATAATCTGACTCTCATTTTCTGAGAAAAAGGATTCTTTAGTTTCCGAGTTATACAGTAATACCCCTTCAATAGATTCTGTTCTCCTGATAAACTCGTTTAGTGTGGCGTTCAACTTTGCTTTATCCGGAAATTTGCTTTCGCTTAAATCACGGGTTAATTGAGACGCCCAAGAGCTTGTAATATCTTCCGAAAATTGATTTATTGAAAAAAGTACCGTTTCTAATTGATTGTTGTAGATAGTTTGAATTCGCTTTTCGTAATCGTTGAGATTTCCAATTTCAAATGTGGAATAAATTATAGAAGGCAAGAGGACTATTAGTATTAAAAATACCAAAAGTCTTTTTTCGGGACTCACTGCTTAGCCTTTAATCTAAGTTTTATATTTGAAGAAAGTTCACTTTGCTCATCACACTGATTTACAGAAAAAACTGAATACTCAAATTCGCCGCCGCTCGTATTATCTAATTTAATCTCCCAACGGTTGAGGGTAGTTTCTCCTAAGAGAACGGGAAAAATACCGGTGAGGTCATCAATTTTACTTCTAAAAATGCGAAATTTTGAAGACAAACTATTAGAATTATTGGTGTTCTCCCAAGCAAGGTAGCTTTTCCCGTCTTCATTTATTACGCTTATTTTCCCCGGTTTTTCAGGTATTTCCAACTTTGAACAATCAATAATTTTAGTAAGAGATGAATTTAAGTATTCCCGTAATTTATCTGAATTCTCTTTGAGAATTTTATAACTAAAAAAGGCTAAGCCGCTGTATGATTTATTCTCTAAAATGAGTTTTGATTGTTCAAGAAGTTCGTTTTTACCGTTTAATGTTGATTGGTTGTAGAATTTTGACCCGTAAAGCCCTGCAATTAGCTTCACATTTCCGTGATTCTTTGCCCACCAATCGTAAACTATTTTAAAATCTGCTCTTTTGTGCCCAATTTCGAAATATATTTGCGGAACAATATAATCGATAATCCCTTCTTGAATCCAAACTACAGGGTCACAGTAAATTTCATCGTAAGAACTCAAACCGGCAGTACCTTTAGCCCTGTTGCTTACAATTCCGAACGGTGAAACTCCGAATTGAACATTAGGTTTAATACTTTTAATAAGAGCGTGAGTTTTTCTAATTAAATTATGAACATTTTCCCTGCGCCAGTCTTTAATATTATTAAATCCCGAGCCATATTTTTTGAAAGTGTGAAGGTCTTCATTTTTTATTTGCGGGTCATACGGATAAAAATAGTCATCAAAATGAATTCCGTCAACATTGTAACGCGAAACAACATCGTTAATTACAGAGAGAATATGTTGAACGGAGGCAGGGTTACCGGGGTCTAATAACCTCATTTTGCCGAAATCTAAAATTAATTCGGGTTTTAAGTTAATAACATGATTTTTATGATAGTTATAAGTTCCGTGAGCTGCCGATGCACGATAGGGGTTAATCCATGCGTGGAACTCTATGTTTCTTTTTTTAGCTTCAGAAATCGCAAATTCAAGCGGGTCAAAATTTCCTTCAAAGCTTTTTCCTTGTTCGCCTGTTAACCAAAAAGAAACAGGTTCAATATTTGAGGGGTAAAAAGCATCGCATTCGCTTCTAATTTGAAAGTAAACGGTATTAATATTAAGTTTTGCCAAGTTTTCGAAGAGTTCAACTATCTCTTCTTTGAGTTTGGAACTACTGATTCTATTTGAAGAGGGGAAATCGATATTAAAAACTGTAGCTACCCAAACGGCATTATTGTAGCGATGGTTTATTATTTCGGCACCTGAAATGTATCTTTGCGGAAATAAATTCAAATTATACACCGTTAGAATAAGTAATAGCAGAAATTTCATTTTAACCGGCAATAAAGCAAATAATTTCAAAAAAACTATTTGTAAAGATAATATTAATGAATAAGTTAGCTAAAATAAAGTGCCAAACTTGAAAGTTTTTAACATTCCCATAAATACATTTTTATGCTCTGCAAAATACTCCCTGCCGTTAATAATTAATTTAAGCGAATAATCTTCGGAGCCGCCCGTTCTAATGTAAACCGTGAACGAAATTTGATTCTCAAGCTCTTCTTCATTGTTGTAATAGTAGTTTAAACCGTTTACCTTCTCGTGATGAATAAATCTATTTGCGTTAAAATAGTAAGGGTCTTTTACTTCTATGTGTACATAAGGTTTAGCTTTAGAATTTGGATTAGTAGAAATAAAAGTTACACCGTCTAATTTGTTGTTTTTATTTTGATCGATAAAACTCCAGCCTGCGGGAAATCTTACTCTAACATTTAATGTAGTTTCGCTGTAAATTTGATTTAACCCCGATGTATCTGCCGAGTTTAAATCTCCGGCAAAACCGCTCATTTTCGGAGTTTCTTTCTGAGAATTTTTATCCTCCGATACCCGTTCCCCTTTTCGTTCCTTTTCCTCTTCTTTCTCTTCTTCTTTAGTAACAGATTGCTCTTTAGTCATTTGGTTTATATCATTAAAATTAATATTTACAAATCCTGAGCTTCCGGGAGTTCTAACAGATGTTAAGACTGTGTAAATTAGAGCTAAAACTATTAGTACACCGAAGTGAAGTAGAGCCGAAAGGGCTAGGTATTTTGGTAGAGTATAATCTTTTTCGATTTGCATAACTTCAAATTTATAGAATTTATAAGTTATATGCACGATAGGAGGAAAAAGTTTCAAAGAAATTGTTTGCTTTATTCAAACAAACCAGATTAACAAACTTTTAAAGTATGTTTTAATGAATTTTATTTTGAAAACATGGTTGAGATTTATTTAATAACTGTTAACTTTTTAATTTCACGGTTCCCGTTACTTTTGAACATGTAGAAATAGACACCTGAAGTGAAATCTGAAAAATCAACCGTAAAAGTGTGTTTACCGGGTTGTAATTGTCCGTCAAAAATTTCCAATATTTCATTTCCTGTTATATCAAAAATTTTTAGAGAAACGGTACCTTCCCTTTCAATTTCGAATGAGAATTTGGAAATACTCTGCTCTTTGCCGGTAAGTACCGGATTTGGATAGTTTTGGTACAGAACATAATCCTTGACCGTATAAATGCTGTTTTTATCTTCAATATTTAGCGGAAAACCCGGTTCTGAGTTAAAATAATCTTTAACCACATCAAAATTGTCTCTAACAACTTCAATTGAATTAAGATGGTCGCTTCCTCTACCAAATACTATAGCACCATGTAGTTCAACCGGGTTATCTTTGAATAAATCAAACTCTGCGGTACTGAAGAGCATTTTTTGGTCTGAGTCATAATTACACAACCAGCCGGTGTTTGTAACGGGATCACCGTTGAGATAAAAATAAGGGTTAATTTCGGAGCAGGGGACACCGGTTACTGTTCCCATAACCCAAGTGCATGGGTCGATAATATTTCCGTTTTTGTCTAAACCTTTTTGAAAATTTCTTTGCTGAAAAGCCATAACAGGGTCACCGTGTAGGGGATGGCTGCTCAAAAAATTCATAGTGCTTTTAATTTCTGTATTTGCCGCGCCTCTTATATACTTATCCGGTAAATCAATACCACTTTTATAATAAGCAGAATCAAGCGGAGTATCAACTCCTTCATCGTAAAGTCCGTTTGAATTGATATCAATAAAAGTTACATCCGGTTTATAGTAATGCGGGTTTAAAAAAGAAGCACTAAACACTGCGGGAGGGTTACTACCAAATTCAGAATCTATACCAAAATTATAAGTTAAAACACCCTTTCTCTCTAAATCACTACCGCTATAATCATCCGTATAATCTCCGATATCTGCATCAAGAACAAAAGAGAGAATTACTCCTGAAAGTCTATCTGCATATTTACCCGTATTTTTAACCTTTAATCTAAAAAAAACGGAATTTCTAAGAGCGTCTATTCCGGAGAAAGGGAAAGCATAAATAGTATAGTAAATTTCAATACCGAGAGGGAACATCTCCCTAAACCTTCTCAAATTTGAGGGTTGCCCGTCGTTTGCCACAAACCATGAAGTAATATCGCCAAATATTTCCGGTTTATCTTCATCGGGGTCCCACTTACCATTTAGATTTTTATCGACAGGTGAATAAACACCATCATCATCACCGTCGTAATATCCTGCACCTAATTCTACAGCCGAAATCCAATTAACCCACGATTCACCAAAAGGTATATCAGAAGTTTTAACTGTGTAAATTTTGTTATTGAGTGAAGTGGGGTCAGAACCTGCTTTTCCGGGTAAATAGTCTCTATTTAACGATGAAATTAACTGACCGTTAACAAACAAAGTATCTGAGTAATACCCCGAAAGCCAACTGCCGCCTATAAAAATTACCGGAAAACCATCGTATGTTGAAACATTAGCGCCGGCACCACCAATATCGCCTGAGTTCGAAAAGTAAAATTTATATCTGTCGTTTTGAATGAAAGAGTTCTCATAACTCTCAATCTTATTGCTAGAATATTTATTTAACTTCAAATCTTGTGATTGAAGAAAAACTACAAATAGTGAAAGTGAACATATAAATTTTAACATTCTAACTTTTGGATATTTTATCCAAAATATAAGTGAATTTGCCTTAAAACGCAAAGTTTATCCACTTTTTCTTATACAAACTAATGTGCCAATTGAGTGAAAATAATTGTAGAAATAATTTATTAGTGCTTAATTACTCAACATATTTACTTACTATTTTGTATATTATAAAGAGCGAATAAAAATTAATTTTTTTAATTAAAAAACTGTTGTGGAAAAAATAAAAACCGCGTTGAACACAATGGAAGGAGTGTACTTACTTAATAAAAAAGTATGCTTAATAATTTTATTTTTCGCAAGCCTTATTTTGATTTCAGGATGTTCGGATGAAAAAGCAAAACCTGAATATCCCGAAGTAGAGTTAATTAGCAGATTAGAATCACTCCCTAAACTATCCCAAGAATACACATCATTATTAGACTCACTCAAAACATTGTCAAATGCCGCCGGTAAAGAATACCTAAAAGTAAGGTATAATTATTTTATGGGGTCGCACTATTATTTCAATTTATCATACGATACGGCAATCGTTTTTCATAAAGAAGGGTTGCGAATAAGCAGAGAGATTGACAGCATATATCTGATAATTCCGGGTTTAACAAATCTTGCTTACACTTACTTACGGAAAGGGGATAAACCTCAATCTATATCCTACTTTTTAGAGGCTGCCGAACTTAAAGAAAAAATCAAAGACTCATCTTCGCTTGCTGCAGTTTGGAATGATATCGGATATATTTATTGGACTTCGTCAAATTTTGACAGCGCAGCAAAGTATTTTGAATTAGCTCTTGAATTAAGAATGGTGCTTCCCGGTCTTGAGAGCAGAGGTACAACAATTAACAATTTAGGAACAGTTTATTATAATTGGGGTTTTTATGACAAAGCACTCGATTATTTTATAAGATCCTTAAATTTACAGCGGGAAGGAGGTTTTAAGGTGGGTATTTCACTCGCAATGTGCAATATAGGGCTTGTATATGATCACACAAATCAAAGAGAAACTGCCCGCACTTATTATCACGAAGCTGCTCTGATTGCTCAAGAAGTGAAAGACACAAATGCTTTAGCATACGCATATCATAATTTGGCAAACTCATTTAACACTGAAGTTGAAGATTCGGCTCTTTATTATTACAATAAAGCGTTAGATTTGTACCGGGCTATTGATTTAAAGGGAGGTATTATCATTGCATACAAAGGGTTTGCTTTTACTTATTCTAACTTCAATCAAATTAACTTAGCAATTGAAAACTACGATAAAATGCTTAAACTCGCAATATCGGAAAATGTACCCCTCCGGATTGCAGAAGCAAACTTGGGATTAGGTAAGCTTTACTACGATCAAAAAAAAATGGATATTGCCCAAGAAAAACTTCTAAAAGCATTAGAAATATCTGAATTACATAACTACAAAATAATTACTAAAGAGGCATCAAAACTTCTATCCGGTATTAGTTCTGAAAAAGGTGATATCGCAAATTCTTATAAGTACCTTAAAATTCACATCGATACTAGGGATTCCCTTGAATTTGAAGAGACTAATAAGAGACTATCTCTCATAAAAAGTAAATTTCTGTTCTCCGAAATGGAACGCGATTTAATGGAAAAACAGATTGAAAACGAACGGCAGAGAACACTATTGGCGGCTGTTATTGTGATTACTTTTCTTCTGATTGTAATTCTATTTATTTTGCTCCGTATGAACAAAAAAAGAAATTTAATTAATGTTGAACTTGAAAAGAAAAATCTCCTGATTAAACATCAAACAGGTGCGTTAGAGGTAATAAACAAAGAACTTGAAGAGAGTAACATCGCAAAAGATAAACTTTTCTCGGTTATAGCTCATGATTTAAGATCCCCTTTCACTGCATTATTAGGAAACACAGATATTTTAATTGAAGATTATGACCTTCTTTCGGATAGTGAAAAAAAGGAGATGATTGTGGTTATTCAAAAGGAAGCCCTTAGAACTTTAGATCTGGTTGATAATCTTTTACACCTATCGGCTAACAGAACAGGTAAAATTGAATTCAGTCCCACAAATCTTGAATTAAACCCGGTTCTTTTAAATGTAATTAAGTTGTTTGAATCTGTAATAGCAAATAAAGGGATATCTCTTATATATAAACAATCGGATTCAATTTTTGCATTTACCGATAAAAGTTTTTATGAAATTATCTGCCGGAATTTGATAAATAATGCTATTAAATATTCGAATACCGGGGGTAAAATTGAAGTGGAAATTAATGCCAATGATTCTGCTTTTATAACTACATCTATCAGAGATTACGGTACAGGAATGGATGAAAATACTGTCAAAAATCTCTTTAATTTGAATTCGGTAAAATCTACTTTGGGTACAAATAACGAAAAAGGCACCGGGTTAGGCTTAAGTTTATGTAAAGAGATGGTTGAAAAACAAGGCGGCAAAATTTGGGTGGATAGTGAGCTATCTAAAGGCTCAACTTTTTATTTTACTGTTCCTGCTTATAAAGGGGATTGATTTTTAACTTCTTTTCACTAATAGTTTCTCACAAGCATCAAATACCTCTTCAACCGTTATTAAATTGATATCCACACCCTTGTAAATTGTTACTTTGTTATCCCCTGTAGGTGCCCACATTTTATGATTTGTTGGTCCAAACAATGAAATTACGGGTGAGTTTGTTGTTGCTGCAGCGTGCATAGGACCGGTATCGTTTGTTATAAATAAATCACATTTCTCAATTAAAGCAGCTAATAACGGCATGCCGGGTCTATCGAAAACTGTAGGTGTAAATCCAAGAATTTCTGAAATTTTTAGAATTACCTCTTCATCTCCGCTACCGCCTTTCGATAAAAATATTCTACCGTCAAAGTTACTTATTAATTTCTCAATTAAATTTGCGAAGTTTTCAGCATTCCATCTGTTTTGAATTTTTCCTGCTCCGGGATGAATACCAATAACAGGTGCAGATTTATCGCCCGGTAGTAATTGCAAAAACTGTCTTGCTTCTTCAGTTTCTTTTTCCGAAAATTTGATGACCGGTTTTAAATAATTTGTAGTGATTCCGAATGGTTTAAGGATATCATTAGTTCTCTCGGCAGCGTGAATTTCATCGTTACTTCTCCAATCTAAATCAATAGGATAATCGAAAAAGAAACCGAAATCGTTTATTTCGCCATTTAGAGAGGCGGGTCCAACTTTTATATTTGCCTTGCTTATTGCAGCTAAGAAATTACTTGTGAAAGAAAGAGAAGTGATTGAGGGTACAACCGTTAAATCATAGCCTCTTCGTAAAAAACGGAATAATTCACGGATGTAGGAAAAGTTTTTAAGCTTATTTTTATCGTAAACAAAACTTCCGGAGATATACGGGTTATTTGTATAGGCTTTGAAATTTTGAGTGCTTAACAGTATAAAAATCTCGCAGCCGGGATAATATTCCTTAATCATAACGGGAAGAGGTGTACTGATTATTAAATCACCGAGTTGATTGTGCTGCCTAACAATAAGCACTCTTTTCAAATCAGGTAGATTATATCCGGATAATCTTTCCCTGCCGAAAAAGGATTTTAGAATAAATTTAAGCACTGCAGTTCTATAATACTCAAATATTTACTCACTTTACTAATTAAGTAAAGAGAATTTTTACAATAAACACAGCAGCTAATATTCCGGCAACATCTGCAATCAAACCTGCGGGGAGGGCATGTCTCGTGTTTTTAATATTTACAGAACCAAAATAAACGGCTAAAACATAAAATGTAGTTTCAGTTGCACCAAAAAAAGTTGAAACTAAAATGCCAATAAAAGAGTCCGGTCCGTGAGTAGAAATAATTTCAGCCATAATTGCAAGTGAACCGCTACCGCTCAAAGGACGCATAATTGCCATTGGAAGAGCTTCGGCGGGCATTCCGACTAAATCGGTAAGTGGTGTAAAAGCGTAAATTAGCCAATCCATAGCACCACCCGCTCTAAAAATACCGATTGCTACAAGCATTGCAACAAGATACGGGATAATTTTAACTGCAATGTTAAATCCCTCTTTAGCACCCTCGACAAAAGTTTCGTACACTTTAACTTTTTTGTATAACCCTGCACCCACAAAAAGAGCAATAATTAAAGGGATTGCAATGGTTGAAAATAATTCTATTGTTTTTTTTACGAAATCAACTGAAATATAACTTAAAACACCGGTAAAATAGAGAGTTACTGCTGCAAGAACAACCGGAACCACAAACTTTAGTATCTTAAATAGTGGAGCAAAACTGAAACTTGAACCGTCTGTTTTTTTACCCGAAGATAAACTCTCAAATAGCTTAACGGCGGTAATTCCTGCAATTGTAGCGCAGCAAGATGCAAAAAGGGAAGTCCCGATAATAATTGCAGGCTGAGCACTGCCGGCAGCGGCTCTTATAGCAATAGCAGTTGCAGGTATCATCGTAATTCCTGCGGTGTTTATAGCTAAAAAGGTGCACATAGCATTTGTTGCAGTTCCCTTGTTCTCATTAAGTTTATCAAGCTCTTCCATAGCTTTTAAGCCGAAAGGGGTAGCAGCATTTGAAAGTCCGAGAAAATTTGCCGAAACATTCATTATAATTGACCCTATTGCAGGGTGATCGTGAGGAACATCCGGAAAAAGAAACTTTGTTACGGGTCTTAATCCTCTCGCTAAAATATTAATTACTCCGGCAGCTTCTGCAATTTTCATAATGCCGAGCCACATTGCCATAATACCGATTAATCCTAAAGCTATTTTTACGGCTGTTTCTGCAAAACTTATTGCTGAATTTGTAACTTCCTTAATTTTTCTAAAGGTTATTTCTTCAAAATTAAGTTTAGCGGTGTAAAGATTCTCGCCCGTTGATGCAAATGACGAAATATTAATCATTAAGTCATCCTCTTTACCGTTCACCTTTGCCATATCCAATAGGACTTTTGGCATTGCAGAGTTTACCTTTATTATTGCTACACCGTTGGTAGAATCGCTAAAAATAAGGTCTGTTTTAACCTCTAAGTCTTTTTCTATTATTTGGTTAAAATGTTTTGAGAGCGAAGACTTTTCAAAACTAATTTGAGCAGGTACCTTTTCACCAAGCTCAATTTCACCAAGCAAGGTAATTTTAGTTTGCAGGGGTACATTGTTTGAAAATCTATTGTAGGCTGATTCCGTTATGTCAACACTTACGGCAGCGGCAATTCCAAGGAAAATTAGAGCAGTCCAAACATAATTGAGCATTTACTAATCTCTATTTATCCGTCTCAATTTGGAGCGGTGTGAGAAAAATGCCGTCTAAACCTTTCAAAATTTTGACGGCGTTATCAATACAAAAATAATCAGAATTTTAGATTTTACGATAAAGAATCGAGAATTTCTTGCAATTTTTTGAGATTTGCGTTCCAATCTTGAAGCTTTTGTTTCTCTTTTTCGATAACATCTGCCGGTGCTTTTGATACAAATGACTCGTTCAAGAGTTTTTTCTCAATACCCGAAATTGCTCCGGTAATTCTAACTATCTCTTTATTTAGTCTATTTCTTTCTGAATCAAGGTCAATTAGTCCTTCAAGCGGGACAAAAATCTCGCAATCATTAATAACAGCCGAAGCTGATTTTGCCGGTTTAGTATCGTCTTTTAATATTTCGATACTCTCAACCTTTGCAAGTTTTTTGATTAATTCATTAAACACAGGGTCGTATTTATCCGATTTTAGATATACAGAAATTGTTTTTGAAGGTGCTACATTCATTTCGCCTCTGATATTTCTTAGTGCCGAAATAATATTCTGCAAAAAGAGGGTATCAGATTCAACTTTCAAAGAAATTTTACTTTCATTAACAACCGGATACTCAGAAGTTGAGATACTTTCACCGTTCTCCCTCTTGAAAATTGATTGCCATAATTCTTCAGTAAGGAACGGCATAAACGGATGTACAATTTTTAACAAGTCTTCAAAAAGATTAAGAGCTCTAATTGCTGCGTCTCTTTTTGTAGATTCGTCACCCGAGTAGAATTTATTTTTAATCATCTCAAGATACCAATCACAGAAATCGTTCCAAACATAGCTGTAAATTGTTTTTGAGGCGTTGTTAAATTCAAACTTCGAGTAATTTTGGTCAAGATCTTTTAGAGTATTGTTAAATCTTGATTCAATCCATTTGTCAATTAAACCGGGTTCAGATGCGGGTTTATCATTTTTTGTTATGCCTTCGGGAGTATTCATCAGAATAAATCTGCCGGCATTCCAAATCTTATTGGCAAAATTTCTTCCAATTTCACACTTTTCGGTCGAAAATAAAACATCTTGTCCTAAAGGTGCAATATAGATAACGGTGAATCTAAGGGCATCTGTACCGTATTCTTTGATAACTTCTAAAGGGTCAGGAGAATTACCGAGCGTTTTAGACATTTTTCTTCCTAAATCATCTCTGATTATAGAAGTGTAGTAAACATTTTTGAAGGGGATCTCACCTCTAAAGTGAGTACCTGCCATTATCATTCTTGCAACCCAGAAGAAAATTATATCCGGACCTGTTACCAAAGTATCTGTCGGATAGTAATATTTAATTTCTTCTTCGTTTCTGAAAACTTCGTGAGCCCACAACCATGAAGATGCCCAAGTATCTAAAACATCGGGGTCTTGAGTCCAATTATCGGGGTCTGATGGCGGATTAACATCGCAGTAAATTTCACCCGTTTTATTATTGTACCAGACGGGGATTCTATGTCCCCACCAGAGTTGTCTTGAAATACACCAATCTCTTATGTTTTTCATCCAATTTTCGTAAGTTTTAACCCAGTGACCGGGATAAAATTTAACTGCACCATCTTTAACCGCTTTAACGGCAGGGATAGCTAGTTCGTCCATTTTCATAAACCACTGCTCCGAAAGGTATGGCTCAACAGGAACACCGCCTCTCTGCGAGTATCCGATATTAGTTTTATAATCTTCGATTTTTTCTAATAAATCAAGATTTTTGAGGGATTCAACAACTTTTTTACGGGCTTCGAACCTCTCAAGTCCTTTAAACTCTACGGGTGTATTTTCGTTCAAATAACCCTCAGGAGTTAGAATATTAATAAATTCTAAATTATGCCGCTTACCCATTTCATAATCGTTAGGGTCATGAGCCGGCGTAACTTTAACGGCACCCGTACCAAATTCACTATCAACAAACTCATCGGCAATAATTTTTATTTTCCTGTCTGTGAGCGGGAGTTCTAACTCTTTACCTATTAAATCTTTGTAACGAACATCCGAGGGATTAACTGCTACTGCTGTATCACCAAGCATTGTTTCGGGTCTGGTTGTTGCAACTACAACGAATTTGCCTTCTGTTCCTGCAACAGGGTATCTTAGATGCCACAATTTTCCGTTTACTTCACGAAATTCAACTTCTTCATCTGAAATGGCAGAACGGGAGGCAGGGTCCCAGTTTACAAGTCTATAGCCTCTAAATATTTTTCCTTCTCGATAAAGTTGTACAAATGCTTCTATCACACTTTTTGAATAAGCCTCGTCCATTGTAAACCTTAATCTTTCCCAATCACAAGAAACACCAAGCTTTTTAAGTTGACTTATTATAATACCGCCATATTTTTCTTTCCATTCAAAACAATGTTTTAAGAATTCTTCGCGACCAATTTCCTGTTTTGAAATACCGGATTCTTTTAGATAGTTTACAACCTTTGTTTCGGTTGCAATTGAAGCATGGTCAGTACCCGGAACCCAACAAGCGTTAAATCCTTTCATACGATGAAGACGAATTAGAATATCTTGTATTGTGTTGTTGAGTATATGCCCCAAATGAAGCATTCCGGTTATGTTTGGAGGGGGAATTACAATTGTGTAAGGTTTCCGTGCAGTATCAATTTCGGAACGGTAAAGCTTGTGAAATTCCCAATAAGAGCTCCACTTTTCTTCAGAATTTTCGGGGTTATATGCTTTTTCTATTTCAATCATTTATTATTAATGTCCGGTAAAATTTTAGGAAAACAAACCTTAAATATAAGAATTATTGAGCTATGTTTGAGTGTATCATAAACCGTTAAATGAGGGTTTAATTGGATGGTAAGGTAATCAAGGCTTATAGGATTTTTAGGTGGCTAAAATTAATTTAACCACAGAGCTCACAGAGAGCACAGAGAAAAGTGGTAAAATCGCAACAACAGGAGTTTTTCTAAAAGGAAAAGTATTGTGTTACCGGCAAAACGAATTTTTAAAGGTTGGCGAATATTGAATACTAATAAAAAACCCGGCAAAAATTTACCGGGTAAAATATGTAACAAACCTAAGGGTAATTAATTGTTAAACTTAAAGTAAAACAAATTAACAATAAAAGCCGTTTTTGAAGAAAGAAAACTATGTTAAATCATTAAGTTCAGCAGATGGACCGTTATTTTTAACTGAGTTGATTCCGTTTTCCATTGCTTGACTTGATGAATACATTTCACTATTGCCGATAATTTGATGATTAGCAGCTTTGAGTACAAAATAAGGCTCATCATTTTTTGATTTGCGTCTATCGTAACGGTTATCCTCGGCTGCGTTTTTTCTAACAGATTCAATACCGTTAAGGGCACTCTGTTTACTTTCATAAATTTCGCTTGTTAGAATAATTTGCCCATTACCACTTTTGAGATTAAAAACCCATTTCCCGTTTTTCGTTGCTTTCAATTCAAATTTACCTGCCATATATTCCTCCGGCATCGATGAATAAATAAATATTAATTTGATAAATATTAAGCAATAACAATAACATTTATGCAACTCAAATTAAGAAAATTATTTGATTGAATAAAAAATTAATTTACTAGATAGTAAAGAATTATTTGAAGTTTAGAGGGCTTATAGGATTTTTAGGTGGCAAAAAATAATTTAACCACAGAGCTCACAG
>JACSRR010000063.1 GCA_014879635.1 Ignavibacteriaceae bacterium
CTGATTTATCAATGAATTTATTAGGCGGAAAATTTAAGGAAGAACATATAAAATATAGAGTTATTTCTAAAGAAAGTTCTCCGGGTGCTATAAAGTTTAAGACAATAAATCACCCTGTTATTTTTTTTAATTTTAATGATATTCACGAATTAGAAATACCGTATAAAAAAAAGTTTCAAGAGATACCTAAAGAATTGAGAGTAAAGTTATCACTACTTAATAGAGATGATATAACACTACATTCAAAAACAGAAGTAAAGCATAAGCCTGAATACTTTAATTACTGGCACACAACATTAACCCTGCTTTTATCAAAAGAAAACAAGCGGCTTGAAAACACTAAACCCGCATTTGCTAAACAAATTGCATTAGATTTACTAAATTCATTAAGATATAAAGCAAAGAAAAGCATTAATTCTGTTGACAAAATTCCGGAAGAGTTTTATTCCCGCATTAAATAGAAGCATTTAATAGTAAAAATGGTTTTCTAACTCAAATAATATTGGTATAACAGTCACACAAAATTTACCCCTCTTCCCCTCTTAATTATAATATTTTATGCCCGTATGAAACTTTTTTTTAATTACCTGATGTTAATTAAGTATCAATCTTGACTTTTTTGTATAGATTGATTAAGTTTTAATTCTGAATTAAAAAAAATCTGAAACAGGATAAGTTAATGAGTACTACAGAAATAAATGAAATAGAAGAATTAGCCAACCGGGAATATAAATATGGCTTCGTTACTGATATTGAAAGTGAAACAATTCCTATTGGTTTGAGTGAAGACACGGTTAAATTAATTTCACAAAAAAAAGAAGAACCGGCTTGGATGCTTGAATGGCGTCTTAAAGCTTTCCGGAATTGGAAAAAAATGGCTTACCCTAAATGGCCAAATGTAAATTATCCCGAAATTGATTTTCAATCTATTAGTTATTACTCTGCTCCAAAACAAAAGAAGCAGTTAAATAGTCTTGATGAAGTTGACCCCGAATTATTAAGAGCTTTCCAAAAACTCGGTATTCCTCTTGAAGAACAGAAAATATTGAGCGGTGTTGCAGTAGATGCAGTTTTTGACAGTGTTTCGGTTGCAACTACTTTTAAATCCAAATTAAACGAAATGGGAATAATTTTTTGCTCAATGTCTGAAGCAATCAAAGAACACCCCGATCTTGTCAGAAAATATATTGGCTCTGTTGTACCTCAAGGCGATAATTTTTATGCTGCTCTAAATTCGGCAGTCTTTAGCGATGGTTCTTTTGTTTATGTTCCGAAAGGGGTTAGATGTCCTATGGAACTATCAACCTATTTCAGAATTAATGCTGCTAATACCGGGCAATTTGAACGGACTTTAATTGTTGCCGATGAAGGCAGTTATGTTAGTTACCTTGAAGGCTGTACCGCTCCTCAAAGAGATGAAAATCAGCTTCATGCTGCAATTGTTGAGCTTGTTGCAATGGATAACGCACAAATTAAATATTCTACTATTCAAAATTGGTACGCAGGCGATAAATCAGGTAAAGGCGGTATCTATAATTTTGTTACCAAAAGAGGTATATGCAAAGGTGTTAATAGTAAAATTTCTTGGACTCAGGTAGAAACCGGTTCAGCTATAACTTGGAAATATCCGAGTTGTATTCTGCAGGGTGAAAACTCAGTAGGTGAATTTTATTCGGTTGCTATTACTAACAACCATCAACAAGCCGATACCGGTACCAAAATGATTCACATCGGAAAAAACACAAAAAGCACTATTGTAAGTAAAGGTATTTCTGCAGGTGTGAGCAATAATACATATCGCGGTTTGGTTAAAATTAACCGTAAAGCTCAAAATTCGAGAAATTATTCTCAGTGTGACTCACTATTAATTGGTGATAAATGCGGTGCACATACCTTCCCTTATCTTGAAGTTAATAACCCCACTGCTATTATAGAACATGAAGCAACAACTTCTAAAATTGGAGAAGACCAAATTTTTTACCTCAATCAAAGAGGACTCTCAACCGAAGATGCCGTAAGTATGATTGTAAACGGTTATTGTAAAGAGGTATTCAAAGAACTTCCTATGGAGTTTGCAGTTGAAGCTACTAAGTTATTAAGCCTTAGCCTTGAAGGCTCGGTTGGTTAACAATTTAATTAAAATTAGGAATTTAAAATGATCGAAATTAAAAATTTAAGAGCCGCTATTGACGGTAAAGAAATATTAAAAGGAATTAATTTAACTGTTAATAACGGTGAAGTTCACGCTATCATGGGACCAAACGGTTCCGGTAAATCTACTCTGGCTCAAGTTATTGCAGGCAGAGAAGAATATGAAGTTTTAGAAGGTGAAGTTATTTTTAACGGTAAAAATATATTAGAATTATCCCCCGAAGATAGGGCAAGAGAAGGAATTTTCCTCGCTTTTCAGTACCCCGTTGAAATTCCCGGCGTTTCTAATGTTAATCTCTTAAGAAACGCTTTAAACGAGATAAAAAAATACAGAGGCGAAGACGCTCTTGATGCAATGGATTTCTTGAAAATGATGAAAGAGAGAATGAAACTTGTTAATATGACTCAAGATCTTTTGAGCCGTTCGGTTAATGAGGGTTTTTCGGGTGGCGAAAAGAAAAGAAATGAAATTTTTCAAATGGCAGTTTTGAATCCTAAACTCGGTATCCTTGATGAAACTGATTCGGGCTTGGATATTGACGCTCTTAGAATTGTTGCAAGTGGCGTAAATGCTCTTCGCTCAAAAGAAAATTCATTTATTTTGGTTACTCACTATCAAAGATTGCTTGACTACATTGTTCCTGATTTTGTTCATGTGCTGTATCAAGGCAGAATTATTAAATCGGGTGATAAATCATTAGCTCTTTTCCTCGAAGAAAAAGGTTATGACTGGATCAATGAACATGCAGAAGAATTTGTAGCTAATTAAGGAGTTATAATGGATAAAAGTTTAGAATTTAAAGAAAAACTTTCTTCCGGGTTTGATTCCTTAGAAGCAAGTTTAAATGGCGGGAGTAAACTACCCCTGCATGAAATCAGGAAAAATTCGTTGAAGTTTTTTCTCGAAGCCAATTACCCTACTCTCAAAGACGAAGAATGGAAGTACACTAATTTAACCGGTCTTTTAGACTTAAATTTTGAGTTTCCCGATAATAAGTCGTCTTTGTTAATTGAATCAGAGTTAGAAGAGTTTCTTAGCGAAAGAGAGAAATACTATAATTTGGTGTTTATCAACGGTGTTTTTTCTCCTGAAAGTTCAGATTTAATTAAATTTAACGGTATTATTGTTTCTGACCTAAAGTTTGCAGTTAGAAATTATTACAATTTAATTGAACCGCATCTCGGTAAAATAATAAACCCCGAATTTACAATTTTTACGGCGTTAAACTCGGCATATATTAACGAAGGCGTTTTTATTCATGCACACAAAAACAAAGTTTTAGACAGACCCGTTAGAATAGTCTATTTTAATAATTCGGACAGAAACTATATATATCAGCCCAGAAACCTTTTTCTGCTCGAAGAAAATTCACAAGTAAAAGTAATTGAGGTTTACGCTTCTTCAAATGAGAGCACTTATTTCACAAATTCGGTTACCGAAGGTTTAGTTGAAGATCGTGCAATATTAGAACATGTTAAACTCCAACAAGAAAGTAAATCTGCTTTCCACATTACTGCAACCGATATTAGCGTAAAAAAAGAAGCTCAATATCACGCTTATAATGTGGCGTTCGGGTCAATTTTAACAAGAAACGATATAAATGCAAGATTTGCGGGTGAACATTCCGAAATAACTTTAAACGGTTTATTTTTAGGATCAGGCAAGCAATTAATTGATAACCACACACTTATTGACCACGCAGTTCCTCACTGCCGCTCGCATCAATTGTATAAAGGCGTTTTGAACGGATTGAGTAGAGGCGTCTTTAACGGGAAAGTGATGGTAAGAAAAGACGCTCAAAAAACGAACGCTTTTCAAGAAAATAAAACAATTCTAATGTCTGACGATGCCCGGATTGATACAAAACCGCAACTCGAAATTTTTGCCGATGATGTTAAATGTACCCACGGTGCAACTATCGGTAGATTGAACGAAGACTCTATTTTTTATCTCCGTTCAAGAGGATTCGGACTTGAATTAGCCCGTACAACTCTTATTAACGCTTTTGCAACAGATGCCGTTCACACAATCACAATAGATGACATTAGAAACCAAATTGAAGAGATGATAGCAGCAAATCTGTCATCTTAAAACGGAATATAAATTTGAATAATAAAACCAAATACGACGCAATTAAAATTAGAGAAGATTTTCCCGTTCTTTTTCAAGAAGTAAACGGTAAACCTCTTGTCTATTTAGATAATGCGGCAACTACTCAGAAACCATTATCCGTAATCCGTAAAATTTCGGAATATTACGAGAAATACAATTCAAACATTCACAGAGGTGTTCATTTTCTAAGTCAGAAAGCCACTGCTGAATATGAAAATAGCCGCGAAATTGTTCGCAGATTTATTAACGCAAAATCAACAAAAGAAATCATTTTCTTAAGAGGCACTACCGAGGGTATAAACCTTGTTGCTAACTCATTCGGTAAATCTAATCTGAAAGCCGGTGATGAAATTTTGATTTCGCACATGGAACATCACTCTAATATTGTGCCGTGGCAACTTCTCTGCGAGGTCACGGGTGCCGTTCTCAAAGTTATTCCAATTTCTGACAACGGTGAATTAGATTTTGATGCTTATAAAAATTTACTCTCCGAAAGAACAAAAATTGTTGGTATTGTTCACCAATCAAATACTCTAGGTACTGAAAACCCTGTTAAAGCGATGGCAAAGTTAGCTCACGATGCCGGTGCAATAATTGTTGTTGACGGTGCTCAATCTATTCAGCATTTCGCCGTTGATGTTCAAGATTTAGACTGCGATTTTTACGCATTTTCAGGTCATAAGCTATACGGTCCTACAGGTACCGGTGTTTTATTCGGAAAAGAATCCCTGCTTTCTACAATGCCTCCTTTTCAAGGCGGCGGAGATATGATTGCATCGGTTACTTTTGAAAAAACAATTTACAATTCACTCCCTTATAAATTTGAAGCCGGAACTCCTAATATTGAAGGAGTTATTGCGTTAGGTGCTGCAATTGAATACATAGAAGGCATCGGTTTAGACAATATTTACAGCTATGAAAAAGAGCTTTACTCATATACTGCCGAAAAAATGTCTGAATATCCTGAAATTAAACTTATTGGCAGCGCACCCAAAAAAGGTGGAGTTTTTTCGTTTGTGATTGATAATATTCACCCTCATGATATCGGAACAATCTTTGATTTAGAAGGTGTAGCAATTAGAACGGGTCACCTTTGTACTCAACCGGTTATGAAGAGATTTAACATTCCTGCAGTTTCAAGGGTTTCGCTCGGTATTTACAACACAAAAGAAGATATTGACCGTGCAGCTGCAGTAGTTAAAAAAGTTTTGGAGGTCTTTGCGTAGTGGATAATCCTTTAAGAGAGATCTACCAACAGGTTATTTTAGACCACAACAAAAGCCCGCAAAATTTTAGAGTAATCGAAAATCCTACAAATTACTCTGAAGGGTTTAATCCCCTTTGTGGTGACCATATTCACATTTATATGAATATAGTTGACGGTAAAGTAGAAGATATATCATTTCAAGGAAACGGTTGCGCTATATCTAAATCTTCGGCTTCCATTATGACTACCATCATCAAAGGAAAATCAAGAGAAGACGCCGAAAAGTATTTCCAAAAGTTTCATGATATGGTTACCGGAGTTGAAACTACTCCGGAAGAAGAAGAAAGCTTGGGTAAATTATTGGTTTTCCAGGGAGTTAGGGAATTTCCTGCTCGCGTGAAATGTGCTTCGTTAGCATGGCACACTATGCACTCTGCAATTGAAGGAAAAGAAACAACAATCAGTACAGAATAGAAAATTATGACAGAAACAACGCCTTATATAGATTTTCAAGACTTACAGGAAAGGGTTATCAACGCTTTAAAATCGTGTTATGACCCTGAAATACCTGTAGATATTTGGGAATTAGGTTTAATCTATGAACTTAAATTTGACAAAGAAGCAAATTTGGTTTGTGTTATGACTCTTACTTCGCCCATGTGTCCTGTTGCCGGTTCTCTCCCCGCAGAGGTTGAGGGAAAAATACGCAGCGTAAAAGGTTTAAAGGATGTAAAGGTTCAATTAGTATGGGAACCGCCTTGGAACCAGGATATGATGAGTGAAGTAGCCAAATTAGAACTCGGTTTTTTATAACAACATTAAATTAAAAGGAGCTATTATGCTTAATTCAATTAGACCACCGCTTTATGATGAACCATCCATTCAACCTATGCGCGATGAATTGGTCGCGGTTGGTTTTAAAGAATTATTGACACCGGAAGATGTAGATAAGGCTTTAGAAACTAAAGATGATAAAACAACACTAGTGTGTATTAATTCAGTTTGCGGTTGTGCAGCTGGCTCGGCAAGACCCGGTGTTTCACTCGCTCTTCAAAACGAAAGTATCCCTGATAACTTATATACCGTTTTTGCCGGTCAAGAAAGAGACGCTGTTGATAAGGTTCGTCAATGGATAAAAGGCGAAGCACCTTCAAGCCCATCAGTTGCTCTTTTCAAAAACGGCGAATTAATTTATTTTATGCCAAGACACCAAATAGAAGGTAGAACAGCCCAGCAAGTAGCCGGTTTACTTAGCGAAGTATTCGATAAATTATGTACTGCTGCAGGTCCTTCTATTAGCCCGGAAGATTTCAAAAAAGTTCTTCATGCTAAAGCTTGCGGTGCAAGAATTCCGAGATATCACGGAAATTCAAATTCTTAATTATTTGTCGCGGATTCGCTATTTTTTAGTGAATCCGCTTCATTTTTAAATTGCTAACCGGATAATGTGAATATAAATGAAGTTTAGTGCTCAAGAAGAATACGGTTTAAGATGTTTGTTGCGAATTGCAAGATCAAATCTCTCTGACGGAATGACTATTCCCGAAATTAGTGCCTCTGAAGGTTTATCGCAAGCTAATACAGGTAAATTGCTTAGAATCCTCAGAATGGGCGGTTTTATTGAGAGTGAACGGGGTAAACAAGGTGGTTATAAACTTTCAAGACCGGCTGAAGAAATTCTTATCTCAGATGTACTTGCCATTCTTGGCGGCAGATTGTTTGACAGTGCGTTTTGTGCTGACCATTCCGGTTCAGAAGTTATCTGTACACACGATGTTAATTGCTCTATTAGAAGCCTGTGGAAAATTATTCAAAATGTGGTTGATTCGGTATTAAAACAAACCACTCTAAAAGACTTACTCGGTACTGAATACAAATCTTATAAATTTTTAGAGCAAGTTTCAGAAGAAGCAATTCAAAATTATCTTGTTAGAAAAAAATCGTTAATTACTTCATAATTCCTTCTTCTTTATCTTTTCCGGCTTGTAACTTGAAGAAAAAAATCAACCGAATATATGCCGGCTCCGTTTAACAAAATTAGTGTAGCACCTATTAACATTGACCAATCTGTTCTGGCAGCGTGAGCCATTTCCCAGAATCCTGATTCCATCAGTACCGGTATTTTTGTCGAGATTATTGCAACTAACATAATAATAATTACAGGAACTGACGCATACCTCGTAAACAATCCGGTAAGCAATAACAATCCGCATACTACTTCAAATGTGGGTACAAACACTCCAAAAAATTCGGGTGCAGGCAGCCCAATTTTAATAAATCTACCGGTACCTCTTACTTCGGGAGTTAAGAACTTTTGAATCCCTTCAGATAAAAAGACTGACCCAACCATCACTCTAAGCAGCAATAGTGTAATTTCGCTAAAGTTACGGTTTTCTAAAAATTTCATTTTACCTCTCAGATACAATTTGAATTTGTGTTCTAAATATTAACAAGAATTAGCCTGCAAAAGTTTATTCATTCTGATTATTGAATAAACATAAAAACAACTTCCCATTTCACGGATTATAGGATTATTTTGTGGCAAAAATATAATTTTACAGCAGAGAAAAAAGGTTCGAGGTTCGATCCCGACCCGGTCGGGAGCCGGAGTTCGGGGTTCGGTTACAATCCGGTGGGGATTGAGCTAAGTCGAAATGACCTGGTGTTAAATTACTTTTTAAGATTCATATCAATTTGGATGAATTAACATACGACACCCTTCAGGGTCGAATAAATAAGATCATTCTATTTTCTACAAACATTTGACTCCTTCAGCGTCATAATTTCATTTTACATTGACATTTATTAATTTTCAGTTCACTGCGTTTCGCTTCCCCTTCACTCCCGATTCTGTTCGGGATTACTCTTTACCCTTTACCCTTCACCCTTCACTCCCGACCCCGTCGGGATTACTGTTCACTGTCAGCGGAGCGAACTGTCAGCGTCAGCGAACTATCGAAAGCGCTTCGCTCCCCAACCTCGAACTCCCGCACCCAGAACCTCGAACTTACTTAAGAAAAACCATCTTACCTGTTTGTGAATACACCGGAATACTGCTGCCTTGTCTTACT